>JAZKBR010000002.1:252629-458384 GCA_040388535.1 Gemmatimonadota bacterium
ATGGATGATGGATGATGGATGATGGATGATGGATGATGGATGATGGATGATGGATGATGGATTTCCGAATGTACCAAGGGCCGACACCTCACTGAGATGCCGGCCCGTTCCGATTTCCAGTCTCGCGCCCTCCAGCCGGTCGTGGTTTCTGGAGTCAGTATGGTGGTCGGCCGCCGAGTTTGGGCCCGAGGCCGAGCCAACCCCGAATGAGAATGCTCGGGATGGGCGGCAGCGTTATCAAGGGATTGGAAGTGATATACGGCGTCCTCGAGTAGCTGATCTGCCCTTCACGCGGTGATTGATCACCAATACTCAGGTTGGTGATGCTTGCGCCAAGTTCAAGGTGCGAGCTGCCAGGCCCGCGAACGGCGTACAACAATGATGCGTCAATCCGCGCTCCCCATTTCCCACGAGAGCTGTTCTCTCTCCCATACGCAATGAACGAGGGACCGGGCCCGACGGAAAAGCTCGTGATCGGCGTGAACGGGGCTGCCGACTCGATGTAGGTACCCGTCGAGAGGATCGTCGAAGAGCCGATGCGTTTCGACGCGAGAACCTTGAAGCGATGGCGCTTGTCGAGATTCGCAGGTACCCAGCCTCCTCCCCAATCGCGGTCAGTCCTCATCAGCGAGTAGGCCGCGTTGAACCCGTTGCCAGACGCGAGATCTCCCGCCCCGGCACTGATTTCGACACCGACGGTCCGGCTTCGCCCGAAGCGGAGAAATGTTGTCTCGCGACCGACCTGCTCCTCAGGGGCGAGATCGACTGAACCGGTGCCCTTCGAACCGAAAATCGAAACACCCCAACGCACTTTCGATGACCACGCCTGATATCCCATGCTTGCTACCGTGGCCTGCGCGACGGGCGCGCCATCCACCCCACCGTTGAGCCAGTAGTCGTAGTATGCCAGTTTCGGGTCGGTCTTCGCATCCGAGACGATCTGATGCAGTCGTGCGGCTCGCCGCACGCCGAACTCAAATCTGGAGCTATTCGAAACCACGCTCGTGATACTCAGCCCGGGTTGCCATCGCGTGACACCGTTCGACCCATCGACACGAAGTCCGAGCTCCACTCCCAGTCCACGGACGCGACGACTCCCAGCAAGGTGGGCGTCAAATTCCGGCATTGAGCCGCGATAGTCGCGGCCGGGTATGGGGGGAGACCCGCCGACCAGAATCCGGTTGATCACTGCCCGTTTTGCCAAGCTCCCGCCAAATACCACGTTCGATGATGATTCTCGAGGGGAGTAGGTTCCTGCGACCGCAATACCCGCGAGCTCAAACTGGTTGTCCACGTCGGCCTCACCATTTCGCGCATCAATTTCAATGGCGCGTTCACTGTGTCGGGAGAGGAATGCCCGGGGCCGAATCGTCAGCGAGGGCAGCGGCTTCAAGTCTGCCTCGACCCCGAGTATCAGGTTTGACCAGTGCATGAACGCGGTTTCGTCATTGCTGACCAGTTCATCTTTCGAGGCGAAGACCGTACCGCGCAAGGGTGTTGCGCCAATACGAGAGACGCCATGGAGGTACGCATCGCGAACTGAAAAGTGAAAATCCGCGAGGTCAGCAGCAACGCCGACTGCGGATCCGGCGGCACTGCGGACGGCGCCCGAGAGACCGATACGACCCGGCAGGGCGCCGGCCAGCGAAGTCATCCCAAGACCATACTGAGCCAAAATGAACGGCTCTTCCTCCGGAACCAGTCCCTCGATTTCAATCCGGCCGCTCAGAGTGTTCCCCACTTCCATCGCGGCGGGCTGAGCGTTCAACCTGACCTTGCCGACCGCAAGCGGTGGAAACGCGGAGATGTAGCGCCCAACGTGGAAGAGGTTGATGGCCTCTATCCCATCGACTGTCAGGGACGCGTCGTCAAGGTCGGCACCACGAATCGAGGGGCGGGCCGAGACAAACGAGGGAAAGGCAAGCTGGGGTGCGCTGGACAGGGCACGGATTGCATCCGGCTCTACCGAAATGGGAGCGGTTGCAACGGCTCTCCCGGCGAGCTCCGTGACGTTCGTGGTACGTGATCTCTCCGCAGCAACGAGGTCATTCAACCGTTGTGCAGCCCGGCGGAGTTGGAAGGAGACCGGTCCGCGCGGGAGTACTGAAAATGTCAGGCTATCGGGCTCGGCCCCAATCGCACGTACGATGAGGACCGCAGGAAATCGGGTGATGGAAAGCCGAAACTGACCAGCACTGTCCGAAGTGACCCTGACCCGGCTTGACCTGGCCTCGACCGAGGCGCCGCGAAGGGGCAAACCGTTGTCGGCCCATACTACTTGTCCAGAGATGTTCGACTGCGCCGCGACCCACGCATGGGGGAAAAGCAAGAGTCCAGCCGCGAACAACCGTCGTGGGATCACCACCTACCTCTGAGCCGGGGGCAACTCAAGTACGATCGGGTTGTGAAGCGCAGGAATCAATGAATAGACCGCGAGGGCGCACCTCGCAAGCTGACTCCAGGAATTGGCGCCGAACGTGTACTTGTAGACAGAGAACGGGCCGACACCTCACTGAGATGCCGGCCCGTGCTCTTATCCATCATCCATCATCCATCATCCTGCAGTTAGTGCTTGAACGGCGCACTCAACGCGACCACATCTCTCGGGTTCTCGTCACCGAAGAGCAGCTTCCCTTCGGTGTAGCGAACATCACGCAGCGCGAGCGCCAGCACCTCGCCGAGTTCTTCCACCGGGTAGACCTCGAGCCGCTTGCGCGCCTCGGCCGGCAGATCGTCGAGATCGGACTCGTTGTCCTTCGGCACGATAATCCGGGTAATGCCCGCACGCAGCGCGCCGAGGAGCTTCTCCTTCACGCCGCCGATGGGGAGCACCCGACCACGAAGGGTGACTTCACCGGTCATCGCGATGTCGTGACGCACCTCGCGACCTGACAGCGCCGAGACGAGCGCGGTCGCCATCGTGATACCGGCACTCGGGCCGTCCTTCGGGATGGCGCCGGCCGGCACGTGAATGTGCAGGTCGCGGTCGAACATCTCCTCGGGAATGTGCAGCGCTGCGGCGTGCGCCTTGGCGTAGGTCCATGCCGCGCGCGCCGACTCCTTCATCACGTCGCCGAGCTGCCCGGTGAGCACCAGCTCACCCTTGCCGCGCATTGACGAGGCCTCGACGAACATGATGTCGCCACCCATCGGGGTGTAGTACATCCCGGTCGCGGTCCCGATCTGGTCGACGCCCGACTTCTGCTCCGGATGGAGCTTGGGTCGGCCGAGGAATTCGCGCACCAGGGCAGGCGTGACCTCTACCACCGTCGCCGCACCATCAGCGATCCGGCGCGCCGCCTTGCGGGCGACCTTGCCCACTTCACGCTCGAGCTGACGCACACCCGCTTCGCGAGTGTAGCGCTGTACCAGTTCGAGGAGCGCGGGGCCGGTGAACGAAATCTCTTCCGTGGTCAGGCCGTTTTCCTCGACCTGCCGCGGTACCAGGTACTTCTCGGCAATGGCGACCTTTTCGGCCTCGATGTAGCCCGAGAATTCCACCACTTCCATCCGGTCGAGCAGCGGTCCGGGAATGTTCTGGACGAAGTTCGCCGTCGCCACGAAGAGCACTTCGCTCAGGTCGAAGGGAATCCCGAGGTAGTGATCAGTGAACGAATCGTTCTGTGCCGGATCGAGCACCTCGAGCAGCGCCGAGGCAGGATCGCCCTGAAACGAGACGCCGAGCTTGTCGATTTCGTCGAGCAGGAAGACCGGGTTGCGGGTGCCGGCCTGCTTCATCCCCTGGATGATGCGCCCAGGCATCGCACCGACATAGGTGCGGCGGTGGCCGCGAATATCGGCCTCGTCACGGGCGCCGCCCAGCGAGATGCGGACGTACTTCCGTCCCATCGCACGGGCGATGCTCTTGGCCACCGATGTCTTGCCGACGCCAGGAGGGCCGACGAAGAGCAGGATGGGCGAGCGCTTGGAGGCTTCTTCGGGGTCGGCCGAATCCGCGGCCGAATCCGCGACTGAAGTCGCGGCTCGGCCGGGCGCCCCATCCGTTGGGTCACCACCAGCGCCGCCCGGTGTACTGCTGGGAACGTTCGCGGCTGAAGCCGCGGGCTCCGGGTGGGCTGAAGCCGCGGATTCCGCCGCGGCCGCAGCATCACGCCGCGCGCGCATGGCACGAACCGCCAGGAATTCGAGGACGCGGTCCTTCACGTCGCCGAGGGCGTAGTGATCGGAGTCGAGAATGCGACCGGCCTCGGGAAGATCGAGCCGTTCGTCGGTGCGATCGTTCCAGGGCAGTTCGGCCACGTGCTCGAGGTAGGTCCGGATCACCTGCGACTCCATCGACTCGCGGCCGATGCGGCGGAGGCGTCCGAGTTCGCGATCGACTTCCTTGCGCGCGTCCTCGGGGAGGTCGAGTGCTTCGAGACGGAGCTCGAGTTCATCGACTTCACCCGCCTCGTCTTCGTCGCCGAGCTCGCGACGAATGGTCTTGAGCTGTTCACGCAGGTAGATCTCGCGCTGACGATCGCCGAGTTCTTCCTGGACCTGGGTCTTGATCTCCTCCTGGGCGTCGAGCACCGAGATCTGTCGCTGCACCTGCACGAGGACGCGACGGAGCCGCTCGTCGACGGCGAGGGTTTCAAGGAGCGACTGCCGCTGCTTGGCCTCGAGGTCGAGGTAGCCGGCCACGAGGTCGGCGAAGCGACCTGGGTCGTCGACACCGTTGAGCACCTGCTGGACCACTTCTTCCGGCAGGCCCGACTTCTGGCCCAGCTCGGCCGCCCGGGCGCGAAGCTCCTTGTGGAGCGCAATGAAATTCGGGTCGTTGTCGCTCACGGGGGGGAGATCGTCCATCGGGACGACTGCTGCCACGAGGTGGCCGTTCTCCTCGGTCATGGTCACGGTCATCCCGCGCCGCTCACCGTGAAGGAGGAGCTGCATCCCCGACATGCCGCGCTGGAGCTGGCCGATGCGCGCAATAGTGCCGATGGCGTGCAGCCCTTCGGGCGTGACGCCTTCGACGTTTTCGCGCTGGGCGACCGCGAAGATCAGCTTGTCGGGCGAGGCGAGGGCGGCCTCGATCGCCTTGATGGTCATCGGGCGACCGGCGCCAATCGGCGCGGTAACCCCGGGGAAGAGGACGACGTCCCGCAGCGGCAGGACGGGAAGACTCAGACGTTCGGACACGATGTTCTCCTTGCCAGTGGACCGATGGCGCATCCGGGGGCGGATGGCCGATCGGGGCCGGTGGGGACGGAAGCGCATCCGTCGTGCCACCTTTCAGAGCCAAATACCTGCCGTGGTGGCCGGTTCCCTTCTAGTACGCCCGCCACCGGGACGGAGATCCCGCCCGGGAGCCTTGGGGGGCTGTCAGCACGGCAGGCTTCGGGCGGCACATTGCTCGCAGGTGCATCCCTGTGCAAATTCAGGGGTTAGTGCACCTGCCGCCAACCAGTTCTGCCACCCAAGGTCCTTGATGAGCGATCCTGCCCAGCACGCGCTGCCGACGCTCCTGAAGGAGGCGCTCGGCGACGCCTATACGATCGAGGGCGAGATCGGCCGGGGCGGCATGGGGGTGGTCTACCGCGCGCGCGACGAACGGTTGCAGCGGCGCGTTGCCGTCAAGGTGCTCCCGCCTGAGCTGGCCTTCTCCAAGGAAATCCGCGAACGCTTCACCCGTGAAGCGCAGACGGCCGCGAAGCTGGCGCATCCGCACATCGTCCCGATCCACGACGTCGGAGAAGGTCAGGGTATCGTCTACTTCGTGATGGGACTGATCGAGGGCGAGTCGCTCGCGGCCAGGATTCGTCGTCGCGGTCGCGTGCCTGCCGAAGAAACGCGCAGGATCATGAAAGAGACGGCCGACGCACTCTCCGCCGCACATGGGCAGGGCGTGATTCATCGTGACATCAAGCCCGACAACATCCTGCTCGAAGGAACACGTGGCCGCGTGATGGTGACGGACTTCGGTATCGCGAAGGCGATGTCGGGGACGAGCAACGCGACACTCACGAGTGCTGGCATGGCGATCGGCACGCCGTCGTACATGTCGCCGGAGCAGGCGGCGGGCGAGCGCGAGATCGACGGACGGAGCGATCTCTATTCGCTCGGTGTCGTCGCATTCCAGATGCTCTCAGGTGAGTTGCCGTTCAACGCGCCCACCGTGGCCGGCATCCTGATGAAGCACATCACCGAGCCGGCGGCGCTGCTGCACGAGAAGTACCCGGATATTCCCGAGGATCTTTCACTCGCGGTCGCGCGCTGCCTCGAGAAGGATCCGACCAATCGCTGGCCCTCGGCCGACGGCCTGCGACGGTCGCTCGAGAGTCGCAATGTCGCGGGTTACCGCCCCACCGGGCTTGGGTGGAAGGCCGAGACGCGGCCACAGTCGCCGGCTGGTCGCGGCGCACGGCCAACGCGGCCGCTCGCGGGGGATCGTCCCTCACCGCGCTCGCTGGATCGCACTGGCAGCGCGCGTCCGTCGTCGACCCGGCCGTCGTCAACCGCGCGGCCGACGCGTGGCGCAGGTGAACGCCCGGGGTCTGGCGGGACGCGAGGAAATCTTCCGGCTCGCCCGGGCGAACGCGGCCTCAGTGCGCGTGACGCTGCGAATGCGGCGCGAGAAGCGGCGCGTGCGGCGCGCGAAGCGCGTCGGCGCGGCAAGAACGAGTTGCCGCTGCCGGAGACTGGTGAGCCAGTCGTCGTGCGTCAGGCCCGCGCCGAGTTCGCACGATTTGCTGCCATCAACGGCGGCCTCTTCATGCTGAACGTCTTTACCGGGCTGCACTCGCCATGGTTCCTCTTCCCGCTCGCCGGGATGTCGTTCAATCTGTTCAAGCGCTATTCCGACCTGTGGCAGGCAGGCTACTCGTGGCGCGACGTACTGCATCGCCCGGACGCACCGGACGCGATCAGCGGCGGCGGCTCAATCAAGAAGATCAAGGGAGTGAAGAGTCTCGCGGCGCCCAGCAAGGCGGAGTTCGGCACGCAGTACGACCGGATGATGCAGATGCACGGCGACCGGATCGCGATCCTCACGCTCTGGGCCAAGCTCGGTGACGCCGATCGCGAGCTCCTTCCCGAAATGATCCAGACGGTGGAAGGCCTGCACGACCGGGCGGTCGACCTGGCGCAGGCGCTCAACGCGATGGACGCTGCCGCGCTCGGAGGTGACGAAGGGTTGCGGATCGATGTGCGGCTCGCCGAAGTAAAGGCGCGCCCCGAGAGCGAGGAACGCGATCGCCAGGTCGCGATGCTCGAACGGCAGCGCCAGGCGCGCACCGATCTCACGACGCGCCGGACCCAGATCTCCGATCGCTTCGAGAGCTGCGTGCTGGCGATGCAGAACCTGCGCTTCGACATCCTCCGCCTCCGCCAGAGCGGCGTGGGCGCGGTGATCAACGATCTCACCCAGGCCACGCAGCAGGCGCGCGCGCTCAGCCGCGATGTCGACAATGCGATTGATGTGGCGACGGAGCTGAGAGAGGCGCTGTAAGGGGATGACAGATGACGGATGACAGATGATGGATAGGCAAAGGGCCGACATCTCGATGAGGTGCCGGCCTTTCAGTTTTCATCTGTCATCTGTCATCTGTCATCCTGCTCTTCAGTAGGCGAGGATCTCTTCCATCGCCGCCTTGAGCGTCGCGGTCTGGGGCAGGATCACGTCCTCGAGTTCGGGCGCATAGGCCACGAAGGTGTCGGTGGCGGCAACGCGGCGGACGGGGGCGTCGAGCCAGTGGAACATTTCATCAGCGATCTTCGCGCTGATCTCCGAGCCGTAGCCCCACGAGAGTGAATCCTCGTAGGCGACGATGACGCGATTGGTCTTCTTCACCGAGTCGGCGATGGTGTCCCAGTCGACCGGGTTGAGCGAGCGGAGGTCGATGACCTCGACCCGCTTGCCGGTGGCTTCCTCGAGCTCCTTCGCTGCCTGAATCGTGCGCTGCACCACGGCACCGTAGGTGATCACCGTGGCGTCGGTGCCCTCACGAACGACCTTCGCCTTGCCGAACGGGATCATGAAATTCGGGCCCGGGTAGGAACCCTTGTTGTAGGCCTGGCGATAGAGGTGCTTGTGCTCGAGGAAGAGCACCGGATCTTCGCAGCGAATGGCGGTGCGCAGCAAACCGTTCGCATCGAGTGCCGTGCTCGGGCAGATCACCCGGAGCCCGGGCACACCGGTGAAGATCGCGGCACCCGTCTGCGAGTGATAGACCGCACCGCCCTTGAGGTAGCCGCCGTAGGTCACGCGAACGACGACGGGCGAGGCGAAGGTGTTGTTGGAGCGCCAGCGCATCAGCGCGAGTTCGTCGCGCAGCTGCATGTACGCCGGCCAGATGTAGTCGAAGAACTGGATCTCGACGACCGGCTTCATCCCGCGGGTCGCCAGACCAATCGCGCGACCGACGATGTTGGCTTCGGCAAGCGGCGAATTGTAGACGCGATTGCTGCCGAACTGCTTCTGCAGCCCCCAGGTGACCTTGAATACCCCGCCCTTCCCCTTCACATCCGGCAAGGCCGATTCCTTCGAGGCGTCAGCCACATCCTGTCCGAAGATCAGGATCTTCGGGTCGCGCGCCATCTCGTCCTTGAGGCAGGCATTCAGCAGGTCGACCATCGTGGTCGGGTCACCGCTGAACTGCGGATCGTCCTCGGTGTCGAACTGTTCGGCTGTGGGGTCGACATCGGGCGAGTAGACGTAGTCGTAGATCGTCGACAGTGCCGGCTGTGGCGCCGCGAGCGCGATGTCGGTCGCGACATTGACCTCTTCCTCGACCTGAGCACGGATAAGTTCGAGCTCGGCCTCGGTCGCGACGCCCTGCTCGAGCAGATAGCGCGGAAAGGTGTGGAACGGATCGCGCGCGGCATCGCGATCCCGCTCTTCGAGGGTGCGATAATGCACTTCATCGTCGGAGAGGGAGTGCGAATAGGGGCGGATGACCTTGGCGTGCACCAGCGCGGGTCCCTTCCGCTGGCGGGCGTAGTCGTGCGCCTTGAGCATCACATCATAGGAAGCGAGCGGGTCGCAGCCATCGACTTCGAGCACCAGCAGATTCGGAAACGACTGCACCAGCTTCGAGATCGAACCGCCGGCCGTGTTGACCTCGACCGGAACCGAAATCGCGTAGCCGTTGTCTTCGACGAGAAAGACCACCGGCAGCTTGAGATTGCAAGCCGAATTCATCGCCTCCCAGAATTCACCCTCGCTGGTGGTGCCGTCGCCCGTGGTGCAGAGGACGACTTCGTCACCAGGCGTCATCTCCGCGATGGCGGGATTGGCCGAGGCACGGAGCCAGGTCTCTGCGGCACCGACGGCCTGCAGGAACTGGGTACCGGTCGGACTCGACACCGAGACGATGTTGAGATCCTTGTGACCCCAGTGCGAGGGCATCTGGCGACCGCCGGAGTTGGGATCGTCGGCGGCGGCCACGGCAGAGAGGAGTTGTTCCGTCGCCGTCATCCCGAGGCCGAGGCAGATGGCCCGGTCGCGATAGTAGAGGTAGAACCAGTCGTGGGCGGCGCGGAAGACCTTGGCCGCGGCCACGAGCACGGCCTCGTGCCCGGCGCCCGAAATCTGGAAGAAGATCCGGTTCTGGCGCTTGAGCTGGATTTCCTTGTCGTCCAGGCGGCGCGAGAGCGTGATCAGCCGGAAGAATTCGAGCAGGTCGCCCTTGTCGAGCTTGGTGGCGGCCTTGGGCCGGGACTGCGTGCGAGTTGCCATCCCGAAAAGATGGCGAGACAGGGGCCACGAAGTAAGGTGGCCCCGGCGCTCAGTAAACGATCTTGCCGCCGACGACCGTGGTCCGGATCCTGGCGACCCGGATGCTGTCGGCGGGCACTTTACGGAGGTCTCGATCGATCATCACGAAATCGGCGAGCTTCCCCACCGCCAGCGTTCCACGTCGCGACTCGGCGAAGACACCGTAGGCGTTGTTGGCGGTATAGGCACGCAGGGCTTCGTCGACGGTGATCTTCTGTGCCGGGAGCCAGCCTTGCGGATTCTTGCCGTCGAGCGTCTGGCGGGTGACCGCCGTCCAGATTCCCTGCAGCGGTTCGAGCGTCGCGACGGGCCAATCGGAACCGAAATTGAGGCGCGCCTTCGCGTCGAGCAGCGACCGGAAGGCATAGGTCCCGGCCATCTGCTCGGGACGGATCCGCTTCCATGCCCAGCGGCCATCGTCGGCGGCGTGATAGGGCTGCATCGAGGGGATCACACCGGTGCGCGCGATGCGACCGATATCCTCGACTCGCAGATGCTGGGCGTGCTCGATCCGGAATCGGCGATCACGGGCGCCGTGCGCAGCTGCTACTGAGTCGTAGATGTCGAGCAGAAGCGCGTTGGCGCGATCACCGATGGCATGGACGACGACCTGAAGTCCGGCCGAATCAGCGGAGCCGATCCAGTGCGCCAGCGAATCGAGCGGAGTCGTGAGCAGGCCCGACGAGGTCGAATCATCGAGGTACGGCTGAAAGAAGAGCGCGGTCGTCGAACCGAGCGATCCATCGACGAAGCCTTTCACGCCCGCGAGGCGGATCCAGTCGTCGCCCACTCCGTTTGCACGCATTGTGTCGGCAACGTTGCGCCAGGCGCTGAGTGCGGGGAAGAACGCCACGCGAAGCGAGAGGGTACCGTTGGCCTTGGCGCGCTTGACTGCCGCGACTTCGCTCCAGGGCGCAGAGACCGCGGCAATCGAGGTGAGACCGTGCGAGTTGGCGTGCCGCATCGCGCGGGCAACCGCCGAATCGACCTGTTCCGGAGTCGCGGCGGGAATCACCGCGAACATCGGATTCATCGCTTCGTCCTTGAGGACGCCGGTTGGCTCTCCCGATGCGTCGCGGACGATGGTGCCACCGGTGATGTTGGCGGTCGCCGCGGTCACCTTGGCCAAGGCAAGCGCACGCGAATTAGCGAGCCCCATATGGCCATCGAGCCGCTGGATGAACACGGGATTGTCGGGCGTTACGGAATCGATCCACTCCTTCCGCGGAAGCGGCGAGCCGTTCCACCGCTCGTGATCCCAATTGCCGCCGAGAATCCATTCGCCTGGCTTGAGCGTCTGGGCATAGGCCTTGACGCGTCGGGTGAACTCGGCCGGCGTTTCGGCATCGCGCAGTTCGACGTAGCCGAGTTGGGCACCGCCATCAGTGAGGTGGACATGATCATCCGCGAAGCCCGGGACGATCATGCCATTGCCGACCAGGAGGATTCGAGTATTGGCCCCGACCATGGCCGCGATCGAGGCGCTGTCGCCCATCGCGGAGATGGTCTCCCCCCGAACCGCCATGGCGCGGACCTCGGGGGCGGTCGAATCGCCGGTCCAGATGGTGCCGAAAATCGCCAGGTTGGGGGCGTTGGCGCCCGGTTCGCAGGCGGCCAGCAGCAGAAGAAGCAGCGGAAAGGCGCGGCGCATCAGGGCTCCTGGGGTCAGCGGCCGGTGAGCCGGCGGAGGGCGGTGAGCTTCTCGAGGGCACTCTGCCCCGAGGTGGCCGGAGCCGCCGGTGAAACGGCAAAGAGGTCGCGAATATCGAGCAGGATCTCGAGCATCAACTGGTCACGCATGTAGGAATTGTCGAGGTCGGCCATCCGGACGCCGTTGTCGCCGAGCTTGGCGGCCTCATATGATTCCCGATAGATCTGCTCGAGGTTATTGAGAATTCGTTCTCTTGTGCGCATCTCGCCTCGGTCTGGTTATTCTGGGCCCGGAAACGGCACGAAAATCGCCCCATACGGTGAGCTATGACCTTACAATCTGGTAGTGATTTCTCGCTCAGGCAGGGCCCCCGACGGCGACGGGGCTTCACCCTGATCGAGATGCTGCTGGTGATCGTGATGCTGGGATTGCTCTCGGCGATGCTGATGCCGCGGGTCTCCCGGATCACCACCCACGCCAAGCTCAACGAGGCCGCGACGATCATCGCCGGCGACATGGAACAGGCGGTGGGTTTGGCAGCTCGGCTCCGGAAGCCCGTTGTCATCAGCTATGTGTCGGGTGGAAAGTATACAGTGCGCGACCGGGCGACGTCGCCGAACGATACTCTGCGCCTGAGCCGGGACCTCGGATTCGGCCCCGATCAGGGGGTTGCGGTGGTGGCGTTTACACCGACATCCGTGATCGTCTATCCCAACGGACTGGTGGATGCTTCCCTGTTGGTGCGGGTCACGGGAGACAATTTTTCGCGGCACGTGACGGTTTCACCCGCGGGTCTGGTGAGGTTGCAGTGATGCGGAAACGCAACGGTTTTACGCTGATTGAGGTGCTGATTGCCATCGTCATCCTGGGCGCGATGGCGGGTGGCCTCTCGGCGATGCTGCTGACCAGCGGCCGTCAGGCCCGCGATACCGGCAAGCTGGCCTACCGGGCGGCGGTGCTGAACGCCGAGGTTTCCCGGGTGACGGCAATCCCGGCAGGCGATATGACCGACGGCACGGTGACCAAGACCGTCACCTCTCTTCCGCTCGCCTACACCATGACCACGGTGGCAGCGACCTCCAGCGGGACCCAGACTGTGACCATTACCCTGACCCCAACGGGCACCCGGCCGATCGGGGCGCTCACCCGCGTCATCACCCGCAAGGGTGGTGTCTCCAACCCCTTCTACACGCCATGATCCATTCGCGGCGTGGCGTGACGATCATTGAACTGCTCATCGCGATGGTGATTGCTGCGATCCTTGGCGCAGCCACACTCTCGCTGATGATGAGCCAGAGCCGTTTCACCGAGCGCGCCGAAGGGCAGCGAGCCGGTCGACGCGTCGGTCGAAGCGCGATCAACGTGCTCAGCAACGACCTGCGAATGGTCGATCCCGACTGGGGCATCGAAGCCGCCAGCGCGAGCTCGATCACGGTCAAGGTTCCGTATGCCCTGGGGGTGGTCTGCTCGGCCGCCTATGTCTCACCCAACACGACGCAGGTGATCGCCCTCCTCCCGGTGGACAGCGTTGTGCTGAACCTGGGCGGATATTCAGGGTACGCAACGCGAGGCAACACGGGCGTCTATACCGCAGTCGCCGGGGGAACGGTGACTGACAACGGCGCACTGACCTCGACCTGCACTAGCGCGCCGGCGAACGTTTTTGCGATCGCGGCGCCGTCGAGTGCTCCGAACCAGAAAACCCGGCAGATCACCATTGTTGTCAACGCGGGGAGTGATGTGCGTGTGGCGGTCGGGACACCGGTGATGCTCTATCGGCGGACGAACTTCTACTTCGGCAACTCGAACCAGACCGGGCTCAGCGGACGGACGGCACTCTGGCGGAATTACCTCGATGGCGGCGGCTCGGCCGTGGAACTTGCGGCGCCATTTGACGCCTCGGCGGCGTTTCGATTCTTCAATCAGGCCGCCACCGTCTCGCAGACGGCGGTGCCATCACCGCTGACCGACATCAAGGGATTCGAGCTCTTCCTGCCTGGCGAAAGCGATTTGACGGCGCGCAAGGCGAGCGGACCGGAACAAGCTGATGTGACCACCGCGATTTTTCTCGTGAACCGAGCATCCTGATGAAAGCGCGCAAGAGTCGACTCACCGCCAATCGTCGCGGCGCGGCGTTGATGACCGTGATGCTGCTGGTGCTGCTGTTGCTGGTCGCGATTGTCGGCGCCTGGACCCGAACCACCACCGAGCGACGCACGGCGCTCGATGCGACGGCCCAGGTCGACGCGTACACCATGGCGCAGAGCGGCATCGACAAGTACCTGGTGGCGAACCCCAGCCAACCGACCACGCTTCCCGATTCGGTGACGTACAACGTCACCGGCGGCAAGGTGACGGTGACGTTGCGCTACTTCCGGCGTTCGCCGGTGACCCCAGTCGACACGATTCTGTTGATTACGTCGCGGGCCGAGGTCACCAACGACCGTTACAACGCCACGGCGCCACGGGCGACACGCACCGTGAGCCAATTCCTCCGCTTTGCCCCGGCCACGTTCGACGTCGACGCGGGATTCTTCGCGCTCGCGGGGTTTGAGAAGAATGGCGCGTCGGGGACCGTCAGCGGCGTAGATCACTGCACCACAGCACCTGCTCCACTGGCAAGCATCCCCGGCCTGGGGGTGCCGTCGACCAGCGGCAGTCCCACCACCCCCGACCTGACCCAATCCGGGGGTTCGGGGTCAGGCTGGATGGATGGGAACCCGGATAATGCCCCAGTTATCCTCGGGACCCCAGGTCCCACGGGCACCGCCAAGGACAACCTCTCCTTCGACTGGTACGATCTCTCGCAGCGGACCAACATCACGCCGGACTATTACAAGAGGACCGTCTCACCAACGGTCGGCTGGACGCCGAGTACTCCTCCCACCTCGTCGAACGCCAGGCTGTACTTCGTTCAGGGAGACGTCACCCTGAACGGAGGGGGCGATATGAACAATGGGTATGGCATTCTGATAGTGACTGGAAATTTGACACTGGGCGGAAGTTGGAGCTTTAACGGCATCGTAATGGTCGGTGGCAAGCTGACATCAAATGGTAACAATACCATCTACGGAGCCACTTATACCGGGCTAAACATCTCCGTTCCGGCCTATAATCCACCAAATGCTGCCAACCCCTCCTTCCCGATTCCGACTGCATCAGATCTAGGCAACGGCACCAAAACGTACCAGTACGACTCTTGCATGATCAAGAAAGCACTGTCCCAGTATGGGGACTGGGCTCGCCTCGGCAATGCGTGGACAGACAACTGGCCCTCGTACTGACCGGGAGCGGGACCATCAGGTAGCTTTTTTCGGGTTGAGGCGGCCAAGGCGGCCCCCCAACCCCTTGAGGCAGGAGGTTGCAGATGGACCGCGTTACCAACCGTAGAGCCGGAACCCGTCGGGGATTCACCCTGATGGAGCTCCTGCTGGTTGTTGTCGTCATCGGTATTCTGCTGGCGATGACCGCCCCTTCCATCTCCGCGGCACTCGCCCGGCGCAATGTGCGCGGGGCCACCGCGGGATTCGAGTCGTTGTTCCGGCGAGCCCGGGCCACGGCGGTCGGATCGCGCCTCCCGGCCACGATAACCTTTGCCAGCGGCATCGCCTCGGTGAGCATCGTCCGGAACGGCTCGAGCGTCACCATCGGGCAGAACCTCGACTTCCCCACCCAGTACGGCGTGAGCGTCAGCACGACCTCCGTCACCCTCCAGGTCGAACCGACCGGGCTGGTCCTGAGCGGGACCCCGTTTGTGGTGATCGCGACCAAGGGTGATGCGGCCGATACTGTCCGGGTGACGGGTTACGGGAGGGTCGAATGAGTCTCAAGCCTCGCCGGGGTGGCTTCACCCTGGTGGAATTGCTGGTCGCCATCGTGATCCTCACGAGCGGCATTCTTGCCGTGGCCGGCGGCTCGATGATGACGACGCGCAATCTCCAGCGGAGCAAGGTCTCGACCCTCGCCTCCGGGCTGACGACCGCCAAGCTCGATGAGTTGCTGAGCTATGCCAATGCGACCTCGCCGGCATGCACGGCCGGGACGTTCGCCTCCTCGACGTCGGCACAGGTGAGCAACCGGATCTCGGTGACCTGGAATGTCCCGACGACGGGTGTACTCCGGACGGTGAAGGTCTTCGCGAGCTACAAGCTCTCCAGAGGTCAGACCAGGGTCGATACCCTCACGGGGCGGGTCGCGTGCTGAATCGTCGCGGCATTACCCTCGTGGAACTGCTCATCAGCATGGTCGTGCTCGCGATCATCGGCGTGACCATTACCAAGGTGATGAGCGTGATGCTCAACACTTCCACCGCGCAGATCACCCTGGCCAACTCGATGGGCGAAGCGCGCAACGGCACGCTTTCGCTCCCCCAGGAGCTGCGCGAGGTCGGCTACGACACCAACATCACCACGCTTTCGGCCGGGACCGACCTGATCGCGATCGCCGCCCACCGGATCTCGTTCAAGGCGATGCGCGGGATGGCCATTACCTGCGGCACGCCGACCTTGACCGAATTCAAGATCCGGAAGCCGGTCACCGGACAGCGGCTTCCGCGTCTGACGGACGAGTTCCTGCTCTTCGTCGAGAATGACCCGAACGCGGCCTTCGATGACCAGTGGTTCCCGATGCTGGTTACGGCCATCGACCCCAACAGCACCTGCGGCACCGACCCGGCGATGACCCTCACGCTCTCGGTCCCGCCAACCATCGATGGAACGACGGCGATGGCGATCCCGCAGCTGCGCGTGGGTGGCCCAATTCGCTGGTATGAACGAGTGGAATACGGCCCGTTCGTCGATGGCACCTCGGGGCAGGCATTCATCGGGGTACGATCGATTTCGCTGGGCGAGACCCAGATGAGTCCGGTGATCGGGCCCCTCCCCGACACGACTCATTTCAACCTGACGTATTACAACGCGGCCGGCACCGCGCTCAATCCGGCCGTCGCCAGTCCCCTGCTGGTGCGCTCGATCGGCGTCGCGATCACCACAATCACCGACCGTTCGAGCTCACTCGCGGGCACCACCAGCCGCGGCACGAACCAGTATCCGATGTACACCCGCGTCGCGCTTCGCAACGCACTCCGGCCGTGACGGCGCGAGGAGATATGACACATTTGAACGGAATGTCGACCCGGGCCGACCGGCGAGGCGTCACCCTGCTGCTTTCGCTCTACGCGCTGATCGTGCTTGGGGCGACGATCACCGCCGCCTTCATGGTGGTGCGCTTCGACCGCTCGGCCTCTTCAAGCGCCACGGTGGCGGCCGATGCGCAGAACGCCGCCGAGGCGGGCCTTGCCGACGTTTACGCGACCTGGGACCCGACGGTGCAGGGCGCGCTGGCTGTCTGGACGCCAACCTCGCCGACGCTCTGGTCCGGGGGCACCCGGACGCTGCAGGCAAGCAAGCTCTACTACCTGCCCACGGTTAAGCGGATCAACACGCAACTCTTCATGGTTGAAGTTACCGGATGGCGCGGGACGAGCAGCAATCGGCTGGCCCAGCTCTCGCTGACCCAGTGGTTCCGCACCGTGAAGCCGACGATCGGCGTGAACGCCGCCGTCACCGTGAACGATCCGATCAAGTTCAACGGCAACGCTTTCGAGGTGAACGGCTTCAATTCACTGCCCCCCGAATGGGGCGCCGGTGAATGCGACGCACTCGACGCGGGGAACAGTGACGACGTCGTCGGCGTGCGCAGCGCCACCGGCACCGGCGTGAGCAACCAGGACAACGACAACGTCTTCGGCTTTCCGGCGCGCGATGCCCCGAACGACCCGACCGTGACGTCGGCGACCTTCACCAACTTCGTCGACTACACCTTCACGACGCTGGGCTCCCAGCCCGGGGTGAAGATTCTGCCGAACACGACGCCGTACAACGGCGTCGGCCCGGTGCTCGATGCCGGTCTCGGGATTTGTGACCGCACGGTGCAGCTGAATTTCGGCGAACCGTGGCGGGCATCGGCGACCGTGCCGCAGTGCCAGGGGTATTTCCCGGTGGTCCACGGCACTGGTGCGCAGACCAAGTTCGCCGCCGGCAGCCGGGGCCAGGGAACGTTGCTCATCGACGGCGATCTCGAACTCGTCGGCGGCTTCGAATGGACCGGACTGATCATTGTCCGAAACCAGCTGAAGATTACCGGCAACGGGAACAAGATCTACGGGGCCATCCTGGCCGCCGGTGCCGACGTCGCCACGACGAACGGCTCAGTCGGCGGCAACGTGGACATCCACTATTCGGCCTGCGCGATTACCAAGGCGGTCAACGGCGCATCGCTCGCGCGGCCGCTCACCCAGCACGGCTGGGCGCAGGCCTACTAGCACCGCAGCCCAGGGGTGCACAGAAGAGCGGCCGGCGGGGTCTTCCCCACCGGCCGCTTATCTTTGGGCGACCCCGACGGACAGGATCCCATGCCCCGCCGTATTCTCTTCTTTGTCGCGCCGCTCTATGAGGACCTGGAGCTCTGGTATCCCAAGATCCGCCTCGAGGAGGAGGGATACGAGACGACTGTGGCTGGCATGGGCGAGCGAACCTACCAGGGGAAGCGCGGCTACCCGATCACCGCGGACACCTCGGTCGACAACATCCGCGCCGAAGAGTTCGATGCCCTGGTGATACCGGGCGGCTACGCTCCCGACATCATGCGGCGAAGCGAACAATTGCTCACCATCACGCGGGCGATGCACGAGGCCGGCAAGCCGATCGCGTTCATCTGCCACGCCGGCTGGGTCCCGATCTCCGCCGGCATCGTCCGCGGTCGACGCGGCACGTCGGTTGGCGCCATCAAGGACGACCTGGTGAACGCCGGCATGCTCTGGGAAGACGCGCCGGTCGTGGTCGACGGCAACCTGATATCGTCGCGGACGCCGGCGGACCTCGTGCCGTTTACGAAGGCGATTATCGCGGCGTTGAAGTAGAGACTAGCGAAGGGAGAAGGGAGAAGGGAGAAGGGAGAAGGGAGAAGCAATTTGTCGCCCTGAGCGAAGCGAGGGGGTGGAGCTCAGGCTCCCTCGCTTCGCTCAGGATGACACTCACGATTCACCGGAACTCCTCTATGCCACTCGCCGATGCTCAACAACGAGTAGACCGCTGGATCTCGCAATTCGAGGAAGGCTACTTCCACCCGCTGACGAACATGGCGCGGCTAAGCGAGGAGGTTGGGGAACTCGCTCGCGAGGTCAATCATCGTTTCGGGCAGAAGACCAAGAAGCGCGATGAGGCGGAAGGGGAGATGGCGATGGAGATGGCTGACATCATCTTCGTGCTGATTTGCATGGCGAACCGGGAAGGGATCGATCTGAACGATGCATTCGACCGGATGATGGCGAAGGTCGAGCAACGCGACGTCAACCGCTGGACGAGGAAATCATGAAAGTGCGGGTCCTGCTCCTCCCGGTGTTCCTGCTGGTCAGCGCTGCATGCGCCCAGCTCGCGCCCAAGCTCAAGCCCGAGGAGCTGACCGCGCGAATGGAGCAGCTGGTGACTTCCGGCGATACCTCTGCACTCGCGAGTCTCGCCGCTCGACAGTGCCGCGGCGGCGACGCCAATGTTTCGCGGCAGTGCTACGAAGATTATTTCCTCGCGCTGGCGAAGGGGGAGCGGGTCCGGCTGGCACTGGGCGCGCTGGCGCGACTAGGCAAGGATGATCCCCAGGTCGAACGCGACGGCCACCAGTACACCCACGTGATCGGCATCCGGGCGTGGAAGCCCGGCGACGACGTCTCGGCGCGATTCCGCAGTTGCAACGGCCTGTTCCAGTCGGGGTGTTACCACGGCGTGATCCAGTCGTGGTTCACCCAGTCGGGCCCAATCGACTCGGCCCGCGCGAACGAACTCTGCAACCTCATTGCGCCCGATCCGGCCGATCGCTGGCTCCGGTTCCAGTGTGTTCACGGCCTCGGCCACGGCTTCGAGATGGTGTGGAACTGGGATTTGCCGAAGGCGCTCACCGGCTGCGACTGGCTGGTCTCCTCGTGGGATCGCGAGTCGTGTTACGGCGGTGCCTTCATGGAGAATGCGGTTGCCGCAGCGACAGGCCCGCATCACACCTCGGCGCACGCGCTGCAAACCGCCGCCAAGGATGAAATGAAGGGAATGGAGGGGATGGACCACGAGCACACGCCAGACACCAAGACCATCACCTTCAAGATGCTCGACTCGACCGATCTGCTTTACCCCTGCACGCTGGTCGAGGCGAAGTATCATCGCTCCTGTTACGAGCTGCAGGGGGGGATCATCCTCCGTCGCAGTGGACGCGACTGGACCGCGACGGCCGCGACGTGCGACCGGGCGCCTCCGCTGGTTCGTTCGGCGTGCTACCAGAGCATCGGCACCATGACGGCCGGAATGACGATCGGCGACGACAAGAAGGCCGCCGAGAGTTGCGCGCACGGCGACGTCGGGTACCAGCCGTTCTGCTTCTCGGGTGTGGTGAAGAACCGGATCGACGTCACGGCCAACCCGAAAGACGGGATCAACTTCTGCCGGGAGATTCCAGAGGGTGCCAACCGGACGCAATGCTATGTCGCCGTTGGGCAGCAGATTTCAGTCTTGCATTCGGTTGATCTGGATGGTCGTGCGAAGGCGTGCGCGCTCGCAGGAAAGGAAGGGGAAAGCGAATGCCGAGTCGGGGCCGCACTCGACAACACGGTGAAGCCCGCTACGCCCTGAGAGATCCCTCGCTGCGCTCGGGATGACCGCACCTCTGGTGCGGTCATTCCCAGTCTTCGGGAATCGCCTCGAGTTCGGCGCGGATCGCGAGATACGACGCGTAGCGTTCGGCCGGAACGCCGCCGGCATCGACGAGTGCGCGGACCGCGCACCCCGGCTCGGTGCGGTGAGTGCAATCGCCAAAGCGACAGTCGCCCAGTACTGCCAGGAATTCGGGGAGGCACTGATCGACCTGGTCGCGGTGCAGCGCCCAGATGCCGACCTCGCTGAATCCCGGGGTATCGACGACGAAACCGCCCTGCACCAGCGGGATCATCACTGCCGAAACGGTGGTGTGCGTGCCGCGACGCACCTTCTTCGAGATCTCTCCCACCCGCAGGCCCAGCCCCGGTTCGAGGGCGTTCAGCAGTGAAGACTTCCCCGCGCCGCTCGGCCCGGTGAGCACCGACACCTTGCCCACCAGCGCCGCGCGCAGCAACTCCAGCCCTTCACCCGCTTTGGCTGTGGTCGCGATCACCGGATACCCCGCCAGCGCCAAGTGCTCGATAATGCCGGCGGGCGAACCGAGATCGATCTTGTTGACGATTACCGACGCGGGGAGATCGTTGGCTTCGGCGACCACGAGGAGACGATCGATAAGCTGCAGGATCGGATCGGGGTCGCGCGCGGCGGTGACCACGAGCACCTGGTCGACATTCGCCGCGACAGGCCGCGTCCCGCGGCCATCGGGCACGCGCCGTTCCATGATCGAGGTTCGCGGCTCGACGGCATCGATCGCCACGACATCGTCGCCGAGCGTCGCAGGATCGAGACGGACACGATCGCCTGCCACCGCGCGCTCCTCGGCACGCTTGGCCTTGCCGCGCAGGATGGCGACCCGTTCGATGCCGTCGACCAGCACGCGATAACTGCCACCCTCGCGTTCGAGTACGACTGCCACGACGTCGCTCAAAACTCCTCCGGCCGGCCGTGGGCGACCAGCTCGTCGAGCGCGGCCTTCACATCATAGAGTGAGAGTGCCCCGAGGCGTTCGCGCGCATCATCTGGTGTCTTGCCCCAGACCAGGAAGTCGGATTCGAGGTGTCCAACCGGTGCATCACCCGACGGTGTCCAGCGGACAAAGAGCAAGGCACCGCCGAAACGTCCACGCTCATCAGGTTCGTCCTCCACCAGCAGCGCCACCGAATACGGCTGGCCGTCGCTTCCGGAAAATGCGGCGGCGCGATCGTGGGCAGCCATGTAACCGCCCAGGGTGAACTCGCTCACGAGCGGCGCATCGCTTCCTTGACGACGTTGCCGAAGATGAAGACGATGTTGGCGGGGCGTTCGGCGAGGCGACGCATCAGGTAGGGATACCACTGGGTCCCGAACGGGATGTAGACCCGGATCCGGTAGCCTTCCTTGACGAGCGCCTCCTGCAGGTCGCGCCGGACGCCATACAGCATCTGGAACTCGAAGCGGTCGCGCGGGATGTTGTTGGCGGTGACGAACTGCTTGGCGTGCGCGATAATCGTTTCGTCGTGGGTCGCGATGCCGGGATAGTTGCCGCTGGTAAGCAACGATTCCATCAGCCGGACGTAGTGCGCGTCGACATCCTTCTTGTCAGGATACGCCACATCCGCGGCCTCGAGATAGGCGCCCTTGCAGAGTCGGACGCGGGCGCCGAGCTGGATCAGGGAGGCGACGTCGTCGGTCGAGCGGCGGAGCGCGGCCTGGATCACGACGCCGGTATGCTTGCCGTAATCAGCAAAAAGCTTCTGCCCGAAGAAATCGAGGGTCCGCTGGGTGTAGGCGGAGCCCTCCATATCGAGCCGCACAAAGGCCGACGTTTGCTTCGCGACATCGAGCACGGCGCGCACGTTCTGTTCGCAGAGCTGTTCGTCGATGTCGAGCCCCATCTGCGTGGGCTTCATCGAGGCATTGACCTCGAGCCCCGCCGCCTGCATCCGGCGCAGGATGGTGATGTACATATCCCGCGCCTGCCCGGCCTCGGCGGGGTTGTGCACGCTCTCGCCCAGCAGGTCGAGGGAGACGGTGATCCCCTTGGCCCGCAGCTCTTCGGCAGCCCGGACGGCCGTGTCGATCGTCTCGCCGGCGACAAATCGCGCTGCAAACTTGTTGGCCAGCCCGTTGCTGCGGACAAAGTTGAAGATCGACTGGCGCTGGGAGAGCCAGAGCAGTGTGGAACGCATCATCGGACGGCATCACCTGGGCCAGGGTTTGGAACGCACCGCCCAGCGGGCAGCGGAACGGCGGGAATAGTAGCGCGGCGGGAGGCGGGGGGGAGGGGCCGCGCTTGCGCCCGGGAAACCGTATTGCGACACTCCGGGGCGGCACACTGCCCGCATCTCTCCCGGAGCACAGCTGATGACCACACCGAAGGACGTCGGGTACGCCAGACAACTGGGACTCTTCTCGGCGACCATGATGGTCATCGGCGGGATCATCGGCTCGGGCATCTTCCGGAATCCCGCCGAGGTGGCGCGGATCGTCCGGACTCCCGAGCTGGTCTATCTGGCGTGGGGGCTGGGGGCGGTGATCGCCCTGATTGGGGCATTCGTCTTTGCCGAACTGGGGCAGCGGCGGCCGCGGGCGGGCGGTGGCTATGCCTACCTGCGCGAGGCCTTCGGCCCACTCGCAGGATTCATGTATGCCTGGGCGCTCCTGCTGGTGATGGCGACCGGAGCGATCGCCGCCGTGGCGATGACCTTCGCCGGGTATGCCGCGACCCTGTTCGGGTGGCCGGAGTCGGCCCAGCAACCGCTGGCCGCCGGGGCGATTGTCCTGTTGACAGTGATCAACGTCCGGGGTGTCCGCCCTGCTGCCTGGACCCAGAACCTCTTTACCATCCTGAAGCTCACGGCCATCGCCGTGCTGGTGTTGGCCGCCCTGGCGGCCCCGCAGGGGATACAGGCCGCGATGGCGGCACCGACACTTCCCCAGACCGGGATCGTGCTCACCCTCGGCGCGGCGCTGGTCCCGGTGCTCTTTGCCTTCGGTGGCTGGCAACAGACGAATTTCGTGGCCGAAGAGATGGTGGCCCCCGAGCGCGACCTGCCCCGGGCACTCGTGGTTGGGGTGCTGGTGGTGGTGGCGGCCTACCTGCTCGTGAACGTGGCGTATCTTCGCTCACTGGGCATCAGCGGCCTTGCCGCGAGCAGCGCCCCGGCAGCCGAGACGATGGGTGCCATTGCCGGCGAGGCGGGCCGGCGGTTGATCGCCGCCGGAATTGTTGCTTCGACCTTCGGCTTCCTGAATCTGGTCATCCTCGTCTCGCCGCGGGTCTATCAGGCGATGGCACGTGATGGACTCTTCTTCGCTTCATTTGCGAAGTTGCACCCGACCTGGCGCACGCCGGTCGCCGCGATCGCCTTGCAGGGTGCCTGGGCGATCGGGCTGCTCTTCTCGAAGCACTACGGCGAGCTGCTCGATTATGTCGTGTTCGGCGACTGGATCTTCTTCGGGCTCACGGCCGCTTCACTCTTCGTGCTGCGACGCCGTGACGGCGGCATCCCGGTGAAAGCGGCGACACCGCTGCACCCGGTGAGTACCCTGATCTTCATCGCTTCGGCGGTGTACGTTGTCGTCGGGTCGGTGACATCCAACCCGCAGAACGCCATCCGCGGCGCCGCGCTGCTGCTGCTCGGCGTGCCGGTCTTCCTTTTCTGGCGCCGACGCGCCGCGACGAGCTGAATGTTCGAGCCCCGCACCATCATCGAGCCGTTCCGGATCAAGAGCGTCGAGCCGATCCGGCAGACTACTCCCGCCGAGCGGGACGTGGCACTTCGGGCCGCGCACTACAACCTCTTCCTCTTGCGTGCGCAGGACGTGTTGATCGATCTGCTCACCGACTCGGGGACCGGCGCGATGTCATCGCGGCAGTGGGCCGGCATGATGATGGGGGATGAGAGCTACGCCGGCGCCGATTCCTGGTATCGCTTCGAAGCGGCGGTGCAACGGATCACCCGGCTGCGTCACGTGATCCCCACGCACCAGGGCCGCGCCGCTGAACGGATCCTCTTCGGCACGGCGGTGCAGGCCGGCGAAATCGTGCCAAACAACACGCACTTCGACACCACGCGCGCCAACATCGAGGCGCGCGGCGCCACGGCGCTTGATCTTCCGAGCATCCAGGGACGCGAACCCGGCGTCTCGCATCCATTCAAGGGAGATATGGATCTCGAGGCACTCGAGCGAGTGCTGCAGGAGAATCCCGGAAAGGTGCCGCTGGTGATGATGACGGTGACCAACAACTCCGGCGGCGGGCAGCCGGTGTCGCTCGCCAACCTTCGCGGCGCCAGCGCCATCTGCCGGCGCCACGGTGTGCCCTTCATTCTCGACGCCTGTCGCTTCGCCGAGAACGCCTGGTTCATCAAGCAGCGCGAGGCAGGGTGGGCCGACAAGACGCCGCGCGAGATCGCCGAGGCGATGTTCGCGGAAGTTGATGGTGCCACGATGAGTGCGAAGAAGGACGGGATGGCCAACATCGGCGGCTTCCTTGCACTCAACAACGATGACCTCGCGCGGCAGTGCAAGAACAACCTGATTCTCACCGAAGGGTTCGTGACGTATGGCGGGCTCGCGGGATACGACCTCGAGGCCATCGCCATCGGACTCGACGAGGCGCTCGACGAGGACTATCTCCGCTACCGCATCCGGTCGGTAGAGTATCTCGCGGAGCGCCTCGCGAAGGCCGGCATTCCGATGGTCACGCCATCAGGCGGTCACGCGCTCTACATCGATGCCAAGGCAATGTTGCCACACATCCCCGTGACCGAATATCCGGCGTGGGCGCTCTCCTGCGCGCTCTATCTCGTCGGTGGTATCCGGTCGGTCGAGATCGGTTCGGTGATGTTCGGCCAGCAGCCTGATGGCAGCGAGAAGCCCGCCGCGATGGAGCTGGTGCGGCTGGCATTTCCCCGTCGCGTCTACACCCAGAGTCACGTCGACTATCTCGCGGAAGTGCTGCTGCACGTTCACGAACGTCGAGAGCAGGTGCAGGGGATGCGCATCACCGAACAGCCCACGGCACTGCGGCACTTCACTGCCCGGCTCGAGCCGGCGCACGGGGCCGTGTTCCCGCCACAATGACCCACCCCGCGCCACGGGTCAGCGCGCCCCTCGTCTTCGCCGGAAGCTACGCGCTGGTCTTTGGCGCGTGCCTGCTTCTCCCGACAGCGATTCCCGCGGCTATCAGCGATGTGGTCCGGAAGGATCTGGCCTACCTGCCACTCGTCGGCACCGGCATCTGGCTCTTCCTTCGCGCGGCGATGGCCGCGCACCAGGATCACGACACGCGCCGCGCGCTCCGGATCCTCGCGGCCGCATTCGCCGGGATGGCCGCGGGGATGGCGATCTATCTCTACGTCCACAAAGTGCTGCAGGTCCCCGAAGGGGCGGCGAACCTCGGCGATCCAGTTTACATCCTGGCCTATATCGGAATCGCCGCGGGACTCTGGCAGCTGCCGCGCCGGCAGGGTGCCACGTATCAGCGATGGAAACTGATCGTGGACAGCGCCACTGCGTTCGTCGCCGCGACGATTCTCATCTGGCTCTTCGTCATCGTGCCGACCACGCGCACGGCAAAACCGGCGCTCGATTTTGTGGTGACGGTGGTGTATCCGTTTCTTGATCTCCTCCTGCTGATCACGCTCAACACGATTGTCCTCGCCGGCGGGCCGGCGGGCCATCGGCGCGCGTTCCGCCTGCTGAGCGCGGCCGTGGTGACGTACGTCATCGCCGATTCGCTGTATCAGCTGGCGTATTACGGCTCTGGCGAAACCGGGCTGCAGGCAATTTCCGAGTTCGCCTACGTCATCGCGTATACCCTCTTCGCCGTCGCCGGCTTCGCTTACAGCCGGCCGGGGCCGCAGGTCGACGCCAGGCCGGACACCGATATCGCCGAGCCGTTCTCGCCACTTCCCCTGGTAGCAGCCGGTGGGGTGACGCTGGTGTTGCTGGTGAGTTCGATTCGCCATTCGACCACCATTCCCTCGCCACTCGCCTTCGCCGTGATCGGCCTTACCGTGCTGCTGCTGGTCCGCCAGACGCTTACCGCCCGGCAGAACCGGACGCTGCTCGCCGAACAGGCAGAGCGGCGTGGAGAGGCCCGCGTCGCAGCACTGGTGCGGCACTCGTCCGACATGATCCTGGTCTGCGACGGCGATCTGCAGATCTCGTTCGTCTCGCCGAGCGTCTTCGCGGTCCTCGGTACCCCTGCTCAATCGGTGCTCGGCAAGCCGCTCAGCATCCTGTTGCACCCCGAGGATTTCGACGGGGCCCGGTCGTTCGTGGCCCGAGTCGAGGCCGGCAAGGGATCGCTGACCCAGATGTGGCGCATGCTGCATACGGATGGCTCGTGGCGACCGATGGAAAGCGTGGCGACGGATCTGCGGGCCGAGCCAGGTGTCGGCGGCATCGTCCTGTCGACCCGCGATCTCACAGAGCGGACGCATCTTGAACTGCAGTTGCGGCAGGCGCAGAAGATGGAAGTCGTGGGCCGGCTCGCCGGCGGAGTGGCGCACGATTTCAACAATCTGCTGACGACGATTCTGGCGTCCACCGAAATGCTGCTCGACTCGTCACGCGAAGGGCACGAGAATCATGAGGATCTGCTCACGATTCGGCAGGCTGCGGGCCGGGCGGCCGGGCTCACCGGCCAGCTGCTGGCTTTCTCTCGGCAACAGGTGCTCGCCCCACGGCCGGTCGATCTTGAGCTGCTCTTGCGAGAAACGCTGCGGATGTTCGAGCGCCTCGCCGAGGGGGCGATCCGGGTGGAACTCCGGAGCGAGGGATCGATTCCCCGGGTCCTGGGAGATCCCAATCAACTGACGCAGGTGATTCTCAACCTCGCGCTCAATGCCCGCGATGCGATGCCGCGCGGCGGAACGCTGGTGCTCACCCTGCGCAGCGAGTCGATCACGAGCCCGCTGAATTCACCGTACCTCGCGGCCCCGGCCGGAGCCTACGTGGTGCTCGAGTTTGCCGACAGCGGCGCGGGAATGGATGAGGCCACGCGCGCGCGACTCTTCGAACCGTTCTTCACGACCAAACCGGCTGGCAAAGGCACCGGCCTCGGCCTGGCCACGACCTTGAGCATTCTGGAGCAGCATCGCGGCGGCATCACGGTGGCGTCGCAGCCGGAGGGTGGCACCAGAATGACAATCTGGCTACCGGCCACTGACCGCGTTGTTGTCGAATCACAGTCGGCCACGCCATCGGCGCTCTCGGAGAGCCCCGGCGGGCGTGAGCGGGTGCTCGTGGTGGAAGACGAACCGGCACTGCGCGATGTGGCCAGGCGGATTCTGGAACGGCTCGGCTACCAGATCGAGACGGCCGCCGATGCCCAGCAGGCGCGCCGAGCGATCAACGTTGGCGGCGCACCGGCGCTGCTGGTGACGGATGTGATCATGCCCGGCGAAAGCGGGCCACAACTCGCCGAAGCGATGCGCCGGACGTATCCTCATATGCGGGTGCTGTTCATCTCGGGATACACCGGTGACGAGCTCAATCGCTTCGGCCTTCGCGGCGGCGAACTCGCATTCCTGCAGAAGCCGTTCACCCCGCGAGAACTCGCGGAACGAGTCAGGGAGGTTCTGGATGCGCCATCGTCGGTGGGATTGTAGCGCGAGCCTGATACTCATTGCATTGCTGCTGGGCCCGTGGCAGGTGGCGCGCGGTCAGACCGCGCCGGCCGCCCCACGCTACGTCAAGCTGGTCGATACCCTCATCGCGATGCGTGACGGCATCCGATTGCACACCTCGATCTGGGTGCCGGAGCAGAGCAGTGGGAAGCTCCCGATCATCCTCACCCGCACGCCGTATGGCATCGATGGCGCCGATGGCAGATTCCGTGGTTCGTATCGCGAGCTCGCCGCCGACGGCTACGCTTTCGCCTTCCAGGACCTGCGCGGTCACTACGGCAGCGAAGGCGTCTTCGTGATGCAGCGCCCGCCGCGCGATCGGAAGGATCCCAAGGCCATCGATGAAGGAAGCGATGCCTGGGACACGATGGAATGGCTCATTCATCGCACCCCGAACAACAACGGCCGGGTGGGCATGCTGGGCGTGTCGTATGATGGCTGGACCACGGTGCAGGCCCTGATGGATCCGCATCCCGCCTTCCGCGCCGCGTCACCACAGGCGTCGCCGGCGGATATGTGGATGGGTGACGACTTCCATCATCAGGGTGCGTTCCGCCTGGCCTACGGCTTCGAGTACGCTTACATGATGGAATCGGGGAAGGAATCGCAGCAGTTCCCCTTCAACCGCGCCGACACCTACAGCTGGTACCTCGACCTCGGGCCGCTGTCGCGGGTGCAGCCGGAGTTCTTCAAGGGGAAGATCCCGACCTGGACCGACTACGCCGCGCATCCGGACTACGACGCCTTCTGGCAGAAGCAGGCGGCCGTGCCGTATCTCAATCATCCGGTCACCGTCCCGACGCTGAATGTGGCGGGGTGGTGGGACCAGGAAGACTTCTACGGACCAGTCGCCATCTATCGCGAGATGGAAAGGCACGACAGCAAGAATCTCAACTTCCTGGTGGTGGGGCCGTGGAACCACGGTGGCTGGGGCGGCACCGGCCAGAAACTCGGCGCGATCGATTTCGGCGCCGCGACGGGCGACTGGTATCGCAACGAGGTGCAGCGCCCGTTCTTCGCCTGCCACCTCAAGGAGAGCGGCATCGGCTGCACGCCGGCCGAGGCGACGCTGTTCCGGAGCGGCGTGAATCGCTGGGAGACGAGCGCCACTTTCCCGCGGAAGGAGGGCGTGACCGCGACGCCGCTCTACCTCGGCCCGCACGGCACCCTCACCTTCACACGGCCGACAGCCGCCGCTGCAGCGGACTCGTTCGTCTCGGATCCGGCGAATCCGGTCCCGTATCGGAAGCGGCCGATCCAGCCGACCTACGGCCCCGGCTCGCTCTGGCGGACCTGGCTCCTTGAGGATCAGCGCTTCGTCGAGGGGCGCCCGGATGTGCTCACCTGGCAGACCGGGGTCCTCGATCGGGAGATCACCATCAGCGGCGAGATTGCGGCGAAGCTCTTCGCCTCGACTTCCGGCAGCGATGCCGACTGGATCGTGAAGCTCATCGACGTCTACCCTGACTCGCTCGGCCCCCAGATGGGCGGCTTCCAGCTCATGGTCGCCAATGATGCGCTGCGTGGTCGCTACCTGGAGTCGTTCTCGAAACCGCGTGCGCTGGTACCCAACAAGGTCGAGAAGTTCACCGTCGACCTGCACACGCAGGAGTACACTTTCGGGAAGGGCCACCGGATCATGGTCCAGATCCAGAGCAGCTGGTTCCCGGTGATCGACCGGAATCCGCAACGCTACGTCCCCAATATCTTCGCGGCCACGGCGGCTGATTTCCGGAAGGCGACCCACGCGATCCAGCGGAGCGCGGCGAGTCCGACGCATATTGTGATGCCGATCGTGAACTGACGGATGACAGATGACAGATGACGGATGACGGATGATGGATGACGGATGGTGGATGATGGATGATGGGTGATGGGTGATGGATCATGGATGATGGATGGGGGATGGGGGGTATGGGTCGGGGGTTCGAGGGTGCCGGGTTCAGATCCGTCAGCCGTCATCCATCATCCGTCATCCCTTTGGCCCCCTAGCGCATTTCCGCCCATCGTGCGTTCTTATTTGCAGTCGCGCCCGTCGGCGCCGCTTCCCCTACACCGGTTTGCATGTTCGACGACCTGCTCGACGCGTGTCGGCGGAATGATTTGGAGCGTGTGCGTTCGCTCGTCGCCGCCGACCCCACATTGCTGATGCACCAGGCGCCCACCGGCGAAACGCCCCTGCTCGCGGCCCTCTATGCGGGAAGCGGCGAGACGACCGGGTGGCTGCGGGAACAACACTGGCCGCGAAACGCCTTTGAGGCGGCGGCCGTAGATGATGTCGCACGACTTCAGGAATTGCTCGACTCTGACCCGCAGGTCGCCGATACCTTCTCGGCAGACGGCTGGTCTCCCTTGCACCTTGCCGCCTTCTTCGGCGCCCGCCTCACGGCGGAGCTCCTGCTGGCGCGTGGTGCCGACCACCGACTCCTTTCAAGAAACCACATGGCCAATACCCCGCTCCACGCTGCCCTCGCTGCCAAGCGCCTCTCCCTCGCCGAGCTCCTGCTCGCGGCAGGGGCCGACCCCTCGATCTCAGCGGCAGGCTGGACGCCGCTCGCCCTCGCCGAAGGGAATCACTTCGAAGCGGGGGCAGCACTGGTCCGGGACGCCCTGCGCGCACGGGGGATGATGTGAGCGATCCTCGCGGGAAGCCGCCGCGGCGGCGGGGTGGTCGTGGTCGGGGGCGTCGGACCGGGCAGACGGGCGAGCATCCGATCCAGAACGGCGGCGGAGCGGGCGCGGCACTCGAGACGCCGCGAGGCGGCAACGGAGGCAATGGGGGCGCCCGAATCGAGGTGAGCGGCGTACTCGAGTTCACCGAGAAGGGCGGTGGTTTCCTGCGGCAGCGTTCCGCCTCCTACCTGCCCTCACCGGGCGACGTCTTCGTACCACAGTCGATCATCCAGCGCCACAAACTCCGCCCAGGCGACGAGGTCGCCGGTGAAGCGATCCCGCAGAACGGCCGGGCACCAGCGCTGGCGAGTGTCACGACGATCTTCGGATTCGATCCCGTCACGCTGGAGGGTCGCCAGGATTTCGGCCGGCTCCCGGCGATTCACCCCACGCAACAGCTCAAGCTCTCCCCCAAGGAAGGGATCAAGCGGGGTGGCGATCTGACCGCACCGTTGATCGACCTGCTCGCCCCCCTTGGCAAGGGACAGCGCTGCCTCGTGGTCGCGCCTGCGAAGGCCGGCAAGACGACGCTGCTCACCACCATCGCCCGCGGCATCGTCACCAACTATCCCGATGCCACGGTCTACATCCTCCTCGCCGATGAACGGCCCGAGGAAGTGACCGAAATGGAGATGGCGGGTGCTGGCGAAGTGATCGCATCATCGTTCGACCACGGCGCCTCGCGACACGTTGCGATGGCCGAGATGACCCTCGAGCGTGCGCGGCGCCGAGTCGAGCTGGGGCAGGATGTCGTCATCATCCTGGATTCGCTGACCCGTCTCGCGCGCGCTTACAACAACATTGATCGGGGCTCAGGGCGCACGCTCTCTGGCGGTATCGGTGCCGAAGCGATGGAACGCCCGAAGAAGTTCTTCGGCAGCGCCCGGATGGTGGAACCGTCGAAGGGTGGTGGTTCGCTCACGATCATTGCGACCGCGCTGATCGATACCGGTTCACGCGGCGACGAAGTGATCTTCGAGGAATTCAAGGGGACCGGCAATTCCGAAATCGTGCTGAGCCGTGAACTGGCCGAGCGACGGATCTTCCCGGCGATCGACGTGGCGGCGAGCGGGACGCGGCGCGAGGAATTGCTGCTGCCGAAGGATCAGCTGGAGCGTTCGCACCAGATGCGGCAGGCCGTGGCGGATCTTTCGCCCAACAAGGCGGTCGAGACGGTGCGGGAGCTGATCGCGCGAGGGATCTGACGCGTCAGCGCGGCGCGAGACTCAGAACTCGCGCCGCTTCATCTCCTTGAACATGTGCAGCCGGTCGTTGTCTTCTGCCTGCTCGGGCCGCTTGGTGGCCTCGAGCGTCGGGTCGACGAAGCGCGCCTTGCGCCCCTTCTCCGACGTCGCCTGCGCTGCTGCCTTCTTGATCAATGCTTCGAGTTGCTTGTTCTTCACCGCGTGACCTCCCGGGTCGTAGGGTGACGTGCGGGGTACCAGCCTGCAAGCTAGTACCCCGACCGGGCCCGCTCCAGTCAGGGGAGGGCCGGAATCCGGCCCGGCGTCGGCGGCGCCCCGAGACGTTCCAATTCGGCCTCGATTGCCGGGATTTCCGTGACCAGGATCGGCTTCAGCCTGGCGTACTCGGCGGTGAAGTCGGCCGCGGCGATGTCGTACTGCTCCCGATTGGTGGTCGTGGGTGCCGCAAGCATCCCGTCGGGCGAGGCATTCCCGGCGTGCGCCTGGATCGAGACCGGCACCTGCTCGCCCCGGGCCGAGTTGATGGCGTCGCCACGCAGCGCGCGCAAGGAGAGGGTCAGCCGCCGATTGATGTCCCGCGCTCGCTCGGCGAGTGCTCGGGGCGCCTGTGGCATCTGATCGATCACGCGCACGATGGCATCCATCTTGGTCTTCGCGGTGCTGGCGGCATCGACCGCCGACGAAATCTGCCGGGTGAGCTTCTGCGCCTGCGCCCGGAAGGCGAGGTTGGCCTCGCGATCGGCGACGGTCGTGGTCGCTGCCGGATCGTGGAGCACGTTGAACGAGACCGGTCCCGCGAGCGGAGTGGTCACTCCCTTCTCGCGCCGCACCAGCGTCACGGTGTACTTGCCCGGGGGAACCGGAGCGCCACCAGCACCGCCGCCGAATCCACCACCGCCACCACCACCACCACCACCACCGCCGCCACCGCCGCCACCGCCGCCACCACCGCTGGTCTGGCCATCACCAGGCGCATCGAGCGCGCCACGCATGTCCCAGGTGACGCGATGCATTCCGCGAGAGCCAGAGAGCGTCAGCACGCGCCAGACTCTGCCTGATGCATCCGCAATCGAGGCGCCGAGTACCACCGGCTCCTCTTCAGCTTCGGCAATGAAATCCTCCGCCGACGGGTAGCTGATCGGCTTGCCGGCGCGTTCCGCGGCACGCTGCGCCTCGAGCCGCTTGTCTTTCTTCGAGGTCCAGAGGGTTTCCTTGAGCGAGTAGGTGAGCTGGACGCCGTAGTCCTTGTTGTTGGCGGTGTAGAGCCCTTCTCCCTGCGAGCCCTTGCCGCCACCACCGAAGGGGCCGCGCCGCACGAATGACGTCGCATCCTTCACCGGATAGAGTGACGCCGCGGCCGCGAGCGATTCGGTCGTGACATCGCGCACGCGCGAGTAGTCATCGACGACATAGATCCCGCGCCCGAAGGTGCCGAGCACGAGATCGTCTTCGCTGCGCTGGATCACCATGTCGCGCACCTGAATCGTCGGCAGTCCGGGAATCTTGTTCCAGTGCGCGCCGCCGTCCCGGCTGATCCAGGCACCGAACTCGGTCCCCGCGAAGAGCAGCTTCGGATCGACGTGATCTTCGGCCATGGTGTAGACCGTGCCGCGCTTCGGCAGGTCGCCGGCGATGGAGACCCAGCTGCGTCCCGCGTCGGTGCTCTTGAGCAGATACGGATTGAAATCGCCGTTCTGATGGTTGTTCACGGCGACGAAGACGGTCTTCGCATCGTGACGCGAAGTGATCAGGCGCTGGATGTACGCGTTGGACGGCACGCCGGGAATCGAGTCGGCCTTGCGCCAGTTGGTGCCGCCATCCTCCGAGACCTGAATGAGGCCGTCATCGGTACCGACGTAGAGCAGCCCTTCCTGCTTCTGCGACTCCGCGATCTGGCTGATGTTGCTGTAGAACGCGGTGGACTGGTTCTTCGCGACGGCATCGGGGCCCCACACCTTCCCCATCACCGGCAACTTGTTGCGATCGAGCGCGCGCGTGAGATCGGCGCTCACAGGCTTCCAGCTGTTGCCGCGATCATCACTGCGATAGAGCCGCTGCGAGGCGGTATAGAGCCGTGTGTGCGAGTGCGGCGAGATGATGATGGGGGTGTCCCAATTCCACCGGCTCGGGGCCTCACCGCGCGCCTCCGATGGCTGGATGCCGATCGCCTCGCCGGTGCGCAGGTCGAAGCGGACCATCCCGGCGTTCTGGCTCTCGGCGTACACGGTGTTGGGATCCTGAGGATCGATGCGCGAGACGAAACCATCGCCACCGTTGGTGACAAACCAGTCGCTGTTGAGGATGCCGCTGGTATTGCGGCTGGCGGCCGGCCCGCAGAGCGAGTTGTTGTCCTGAGTGCCTCCACACACCATGTAGAACGGGCCATTGGTGCTGACGTCGACATCGTACATCTGGGTGATCGGCAGGTTCGCGAAGAAGATCCAGCTCTTGCCACCGTCCCAGGTCTGATAGAGCCCGCCGTCATTGCCGTTGAGGTAATGCTCCGGCAAGCGCGGATCGACCCAGAGCGAGTGATTGTCGGAGTGCTTCGAGCGCTCGCCCAGCGTGCGCCAGTTCGCACCGCCATCGTCGGAGACCTGCGTCTGCACGTCCATCGAGTAGAGCCGCTGACTGTTGAACGGATCGGCGAAGAGTGTGGCGTAGTACATCGGCTGGGCCGTATACGATGAGCGCTTCTCCCAGGTGATTCCGCCGTCGTTCGAACGGAAGATCCCGCCATCGCCCGGCGCCGATTCCACGGTGGCGTAGACCACCGACGGATCCTTGGGCGAGATGGCAAGGCCGATCCGGCCCAGTGTTCCCGACGGCAGTCCGCTGGTGAGCTTCTTCCAACTCTTGCCCGCATCAGTGGAGCGATAGAGCGCGCTCTCCGGACCGCCATTGATCAGGGTGTAGAAGTGGCGGCGACGCTGCCAGGTCGCGGCAATCAGTACATCCGGATTCCGCGGATCCATGACCACATCGGTGACGCCAGTGCGCTCGCTCACGGTGATGAGGGAGCTCCACGTCTTGCCGCCATCGGTGGTCTTGTAGAGGCCGCGTTCGCCACCGTCGGCCCAGAGCGGCCCCTGCGCCGCGACGTAGACCACGTCGCTGTTGCGCGGATCGATCACGATCCTGGCAATGTGTTCCGACTTCTCGAGCCCCATCCGCTTCCAGCTCTTGCCGGCATCATCGGAGCGATAGACGCCGTCGCCATAGGCGACGCTGCGCTGCGAATTATTCTCGCCGGTGCCGACCCAGACGGTGCTGGGATTCTTCGGATCGACGACTACGGCGCCAATGCTGTACGAGGCCTGGCGATCGAAGATCGGGCTCCAGGTGGCCCCGCCGTTGTCGGTCTTGAAGACGCCGCCCGATGCGACGCCGATGTAGATGATCCCGGGATTCTCCGGGTGCACCGAGATCGCCGAGATCCGGCCCCCAGTGGTCGCCGGGCCAATGAGCCGCGGCTTGAGCAAGGCGGCGAGCGCCCCTGCGATCCCCCGGCCCGGCGTGGTGTCGCTGCCCTCGGCGCGGGTCGAGTCGCTGCGAGGTGCACGTGTGGAGTCGCGCCGGGTGGTATCCGGGCGCGCGGCGCCTGCCGGCCGTTTCATCGAGTCTGTGGGGGTCTTCCGGGGTGCAACCACCGGTGCCGTCTGACCGCGCCGGGGTGGTGACGCCGGCTGCTGGGCCGAGAGTGTCGCGCCATCAAAGGAAAGGAGGGCGGCAGTCGCGACAACGCGGACGATCACTTGGGAACGTTGCATCAACGGGGACTCCGGGTGGACGGAAGCTGGGTAGGTAAGCGCTCAACAATCACCCGACCCCGGAGTTCGCGCCAGAGGATCAGTCGCGGGTAGCGGGCGCGGCCCCGCGGAAGAAGCGGATCCAGACGAGATAAACGGGAATCCCCAGCAGCGTCGCGCCCATGCTGAACGCAAATGATTGGGGATCGCCCAGGAGCGAGAAGCCGCTCACCACTGCGACGGTGGCGACAAAAATCAGCAGCGGCAGCGGATAGAGCGGCATGCTCCAACTCGGTGGCCCTTGCCGTTGCCTGAGCCGCACGGTGCAGTAGACGGTGACCGCGGTCAGCGGATAGATGGCGAGCACCGCCAGCCGGATCAGGGAGGCGTAGCTCCCCGAAAGCACCAGGCCGGCCGACATGACGCCGACGAGGAGCACCGCCTGCCAGGGCGTCTGCCAGCGTGAGAGCGACGCAAACCGGGCGAAGAAGAGTCGCTCCTCGGCCATCGCGAAGGCGAGCCGCGGGAAGCCCAGCATCTGCGCACTCACGGTACCGAAGGTCGCGGTGAGCACCAGCACGGCGACGAACCGGGCGCCGTTCGGCCCGAGCACGCCGTGCATGGCGTCGGCAGCGACTGCGGTCGAGGCGCGGACGCCCTCGAAACCGAGGACACGCAGGAACGCCCCGTTGAGCAGGAGGTATGCAATGGCGACCAGACCGGTGCCGCCGAGGAGTCCAAGGGGCAGCGAACGCTGGGGATCGCGCACTTCGCCGCCGAGCAGGGCGATGCTCTGGAAGCCCTTGTACGCGAAGATGATGGCGGTGAATCCGAGGGCGAGATTGGTGGCCGACGGGACGGCGCGCGAGACATCGGGCAGGGGCGCAACCTGTACCGGTAGCAGGAAGGCCGCCAGCACCACGACACCGATCGCGAGAATCTTTCCGGTCGTGGCGATGCTCATCACCCGCGCCCCCGCGCGGGTCGAGCGAATGGCGATCAGGGTATGTACCAGAATGAGCGATGCCGCGACAGCGCGTCGAGCCCACTCGGTCATCGGAACCAGCGTCGCGCCGTAGTCGGCGAAGGTGCGTGAGACGGCCGCGATCGAGGCTGGCCCGGCGAAGACCAGATTGCACCAGCCGAAGAGGAAGGCGAGCCCGGGGCCGAAGCCGGCGTTGAGGTAGACGAATTCGCCCCCGGAGCGGGGCAACCGCGTCCCCAGTTCGGCGTAGCAGAACGCGCCGGCCAGGGCGAAAACGCCGCCAAGGGCCCACCAGAGCAGCGTCACGCCCGCAGAGCCGGTGCGCGCGGCGACCTCGGCGGGGAGGCGGAAGATGCCGCTGCCAATGATCCAGCCGACGACGAAGAGCACAGTGGTGGCGGGGCCGACAACACGCGGCAGGCGATCTGTCACCGAAAAACTCGTGTCGGGGTTGCTGGAGAACCGCGGGCGGGCGTGATTGCATCATCGTACCCGCGGCCCGAATTCGCCAGCCGCCGGGTTCTCCAGGGAGGCAGCAGATGGAAATCGGCATGATCGGGCTCGGTCGCATGGGGGCGAACATGGTTCGTCGCCTGATGCGCTCGGGTCATCGCTGCGTTGTCTACGACGTCAACGCCGCTGCGGTGACCGGACTCGCGGGGGAAGGGGCGGTGGCTGCGACCTCACGGGCCGACCTGGTGTCGAAGCTCAGCGCGCCGCGCGCGATCTGGCTGATGTTGCCGGCAGCGATCGTCGACACGGAAATCGACGCGCTCACGCCGCTCCTCGCCGCGGGTGACGCCATCATCGACGGTGGTAACTCGCACTATCAGGATGGCGTCCGCCGCGCAGCAGCACTGGCTACCCGCGGCATCGACGCGGTCGACGTCGGGACGTCGGGAGGCGTGTGGGGACTCGAGCGCGGCTACTGTCTGATGATTGGCGGTGAAGCCGCCACGGTTGCGCGCCTCGATCCGATATTCGCCTCGCTCGCGCCCGGCCTCGCCGCGGCCCCACCCACCAGCGGACGCACACCGGGGAGCGGCACCGCGGATCAGGGCTACCTGCATTGTGGCGGCGCTGGCGCGGGTCACTTCGTCAAGATGGTGCACAACGGGATCGAGTACGGGTTGATGGCGGCGTACGCCGAGGGGTTCAACATCCTGCGACACGCCGACGCCGGACTGCACCAGAAGGACGCCGACGCCGAAACGACACCACTGCGCCAGCCGGAGATGTTCGGCTACACGATGAATGTGGCCGAGATTGCCGAATTGTGGCGTCGCGGCAGTGTGGTCCAGTCGTGGCTGCTCGATCTCACAGCGCTCGCGCTCCACCAGAGTCCGCAGCTCGAAGGGTTTGCCGGGCGTGTGTCGGACTCCGGAGAGGGGCGCTGGACCCTCGAAGCCGCGATTGAAGAAGGTGTGCCGGCGCCAGTACTCAGTGCCGCACTCTTTGCGCGGTTTTCCTCGCGCGGCGCCGCCAGCTTCGGCGATCAGTTGCTGTCCGCGATGCGATTCCAGTTCGGCGGCCACCACGAGAAGCCCGCCGGAGGCCACGGATGAGCCCGCAGTCGGACGCCCTGGTCTTTTTCGGGGCCAGTGGCGACCTCGCGTACAAGCAGATCTTCCCCGCCCTGCAATCGATGATGCAGCACGGCCACCTCGACGTGCCGGTGATCGGCGTCGCACGTTCGGAATGGAGTATCGACGATTTTCGCGCGCGCGCCCGGCAAAGTATCGCCGAACACGGCGGCGTCGATGAAGCGGCGTTTGCGAAACTCTCGGAGCTGATGCGCTACGTGCAAGGCGAATACACCGACGCCGACACCTATACCCGGCTGCGCGCGGAAATGGGCGAGCGATCGCACCCGTTGTTCTATCTCGCGATTCCGCCGTCACTCTTTGATGACGTGGCAAGTGGCCTCGCGGCCTCGGGGTGCTCCACCACCGGACGGCTCGTGGTCGAAAAGCCGTTCGGGCGTGATCTCGCTTCGGCCCTCGAGCTCAATACCACGCTGCACAACTACTTCCAGGAATCCGACATCTTCCGGATCGATCACTTTCTCGGCAAGGAGCCGGTCCAGAACCTGATCTACTTCCGCTTTGCGAACACCTTTCTCGAACCACTCTGGCACCGCAACTACATCGAGCGTGTCCAGATCACGATGGCCGAGTCGTTCGGCGTGAAGGGGCGCGGGAAGTTCTATGAAGAAGCCGGCGCCATCCGAGACGTAGTCCAGAATCATCTGCTGCAGATCGTCTCACTGCTCGCGATGGAGCCACCGGTCGCCCACGGACCCGATGCCATCCGCGACGCCCAGGTGGAGGCCTTTCGCTCGATCCGTGCGCTCACACCAGATGATGTCATTCGCGGCCAGTTCGATGGTTATCGCGACGAGGAAGGGGTGGCTCCCGAGTCGAATGTCGAGACCTATGCGGCGGTGCGACTCTGGCTCGATTCGTGGCGGTGGTCTGGCGTTCCCTTCTACATCCGCGCCGGGAAGAACCTCCCGGTGACCGTGACCGAAGTAGTGGTCGAACTCAAGCGGCCACCGCAGATCCACCTGGGAGATACCGGCCAGGCGAGTCCGAACCGCTTCCGCTTCCGTCTGAGTCCGGATGTCTCGCTGGCGCTGGAGGCGCGCGCCAAGGTCGCCGGTGAGGAAATGGTCGGCGAAGATGTCGAGCTGCTGGCAACGCGACGGCCTGGTGCGGGGCCCACCCCGTACGAGCGCCTGCTCCACGAGGCGATGGATGGCGATCAGACGCTCTTCGCGCGGCAGGACATGGTCGAAGAGGAATGGCGTATCGTCAACGGCGTCCTCGGCGACTGCTCGCCGCTTCACTCCTATGCCGTGGGGAGTTGGGGGCCCGCCGATGCCACCAATTTCATTGAAGGCGGAAGCTGGCACGACCCGATCCCGGATACGGCCGGATGATCGAAGTCGCGCCCGACCCGGCCGGACTCGCGAATCGCGCGGCCACGCGCATCGTCGCCACGGCGCGACGCGCGATTGCCGACCGCGGCGAATGCGTGCTGTTGCTGTCGGGCGGGACGACACCGCAGGCAACGTACGCCCGACTGGCCTCGCCCGAGTTCGCGGGCCAGGTCGATTGGTCGCGGGTCCACATCGCCCTCGGCGATGAGCGCTACGTTCCGGCGGACGACCCGCGAAGCAATTTCCGGATGATCCGCGAGATCCTGACCTCGCGGGTGCCGATTCCCGTTGCGAACGTGCATCCGGTCGACGTGGCGCGGCCGCCGATCGAGGCGGCCCTCGCCTACGAGCGCACGTTGCGCACTCTGCTCGGCAGTGGCCGCCCCGATCTGGTCCTCCTCGGCCTCGGCGACGATGGTCACACCGCGTCGCTCTTTCCCGGGCACGCCGCGGTCCGCGAGCAGGTACGCTGGGTTGTGGCCGAGGAAATCGCCGAGCAGGTGATGTGGCGGATCACGGTGACGCCGCCGCTTCTCAATGCCGCGCGCGAAGTCATCTTTCTGGTGAGCGGCGCGGCCAAGGCCGATGTGCTGCGCAGCGTCCTGGAACCGCCACGCGACCCCGATTCACTGCCGGCCCAGGTGATCCATCCGGGTAGCGGTCGCCTGGACTGGCTGGTGGACGAGGCCGCTGCGGGACGGTAGCCTTTAGCATATGGGCCGAATGCACCTGTCAGGAGGACGTGTGAGTTACCAACCAGATCGCCGTGAATTCCTCGCGACCACCGCGGCGATGGGCGCCATGCTCGCCCTCCCTGGTGCGTCACCGGAGAGCACGGCGGCGCCGGTCCGGCGGGTCACCTTTGCGGCGCGGCCCTTCGACCTGAAGGCAGTGCGGCTCCGGCCTGGAATCTTTCGCGACGCCCTCGATGTCAATCGCCGCTACCTGATGTCGCTCGATCCCGATCGGCTGTTGCACTCCTTCCGCACGACCGCCGGGCTCCCGTCCACGGCCGAGCCGTACTACGGCTGGGAAGCGCCCAATAACGAATTGCGTGGACATTTTGTGGGCCACTATCTCAGTGGCTGCGCGCTGATGGGGGCACAACTCGGAGATGGCGAAGTCCGCCGCCGCGGCGACCTGATCGTCGATGGCCTCGCCGCGTGCCAGCGTGCGGATGGGTACCTCAGTGCCTTCCCCGATGAACTCTTCCAGCGACTTCGCGATGGCAAGTCGGTCTGGGCGCCGTTCTACACCCTCCACAAGATCATGGCCGGGCTGCTCGACAGTTACACGCTGAGCGGCAACGCGCGGGCGCTCGAGATGGTCACGAAGATGGCGGAATGGACACGGACGTGGGCCGAGCCGCTGGATGCCGCCCGCATGGCGCGGGTGCTGAACAACGAGCATGGCGGAATGGCCGACACGCTGTACCAGCTTGCGACCGCGACCGGGAACAGCGCCTGGTCGACGCTGGCGCAGCGCTTCCATCACGAGCGGATCCTCACGCCGCTGGCCGAGCAACGCGACACCCTCACCAAGGTGCACTCCAACACTACCATCCCGAAGATTCTCGGCGCTGCGCGGCACTACAACCTCACTGGCGAGCAGCGTTCGCGCGACATCGCGGAGTTCTTCTGGAAGACGGTAACGCAGCGACGCTCCTACGTGACGGGAGGCTCGAGCAGCGGCGAGCTCTGGCTGGGTGAACCGGGGAACCTGACGAACACGCTGTCGTGGGACACCGAAGAGAGCTGCGTCACCTACAACATGCTCAAGCTCACGCGTGATATCATGGCGTGGAACGCGGACGCGCAGGCCGCGGACTACTACGAGCGCGCGTTGTTCAACGGCATGCTCGGCACCCAGCATCCGCGCGACGGCGAGAAGCTGTACTATCTCGCGCTGGCCTCGGGTTTCTGGCGCTACTTCGGAACACCCGACAAGGGCTTCTGGTGCTGTCACGGATCGGGAGTCGAATCGTTCTCGAAGTTCGGTGACAGCATCTACTTCCGCAGTGATGACGGCCTCTACGTCAATCAGTTCATCGCCTCGGAGCTCGATTGGCCCGAACGCGGGCTGCGGATTGTTCAGGACACAACCTTCCCGCACGAAGCCACGACCCGACTCCGGATTTCGGCGAAGCACGGCGTATCGATGGCGCTGCGCCTGCGCGTCCCGAGCTGGACCACCGGCGCGACCGTGAAGGTGAACGGCTTGAAGGTCAAGAACGCGGTGGCCACGCCGGGCCAATGGCTCACCCTCAAGCGGACCTGGCGCGATACCGACCTGGTGGAGTTCACGACGCCGATGTCGCTCCACACCGAGGCGCTACCTGGCGAGCCCACCCAGCAAGCCGTGATGTTCGGACCACTGGTCCTCGCTGGCAGGCTGGGTGCCGAAGGGCTGACCCCCGACGTGCTTCGCGCGCCGCCGACACCGGTACGGATGTCCCCCGACAATCCTGCCAAGCCGATTGCGGTGGCACCGATCCGGGCGTCGGGCGACGTGACGAACTGGGTCACCCCGGTCGCGGGGAAGACGCTCGAATTCCAGACCAAAGGGCAGAGTGAGCCGATTACCCTGGTCCCGTTCAACTCGATCATGGACGAACGATTCGTGGTCTACTGGCAGGTCAACCCGCCAGGGGCGGGCTGATAGCTGGCACCGCGTTCCCAATCGGAACATTGCAAGAGTTCTCTAGCGCCAGGCGTCAGACGCCTTTAGGCTTACCAATCATGGGCAGCTTCAGGCGGGGTGGCTTGGCATTGACGATTCGTCGCGCGCTTTCAGGCGTTGCGACGGTTGCGCAGTTGCTGCTGCTCATCATGCCGCTGGTCGACCGCAACGAGAACGGCAGCGCTCCCGTCTCGATCCAGTCGCTGGTCGCCGGCTCCGGCAGCTCGATGGGCGCGGCAACGCCGACGAGCACGACGCATCACGACGCGACCACCTGCCCTGCCTGTATCGCCCAGACCCTCTTCGCGCACGTCGCCTTTGGCGTCCGTCTGCCGACCAGCATCGTGTCGGAACGCGCGCCTGCCGATGTCCGACCGCTTCTCCTCCCGCATCACGATCCGCCCTCCAGCCATCAGTCGCGCGCACCACCTGCTGTCAGCTGACGCGTAGTCGGTAGTCGAGTCGCGCCCATCAGGGCCGATTCGCGTCTCTCACGGCAGGGAAACATGCGAACTTTTCTTGGCGCGCTCGCGCTGGCAGCCCATGCCAGCGCCGGGCTCGGTCAACAGGCAACAGGTACAACCGCTACCGGCGCGACGGCGCCGATCATCGGACCGGAATGCGCCCTGGCGCAGTCCGCGGCTGGTGCGCGACCCGATGGCCCACTCTGCCTCTCGCGGGCCGGAGCGATTGCCGGTGCGCTGATCGCGAATCCGCAGTTGCAGGTTGCCGGCGCCGTGGCGCAGCAGGCACGCGCCGGGAAGGTGATGGGTGCCGCGCTCCCCGACCCAGTCTTCGGCGCCGAGTGGGACAACTCGAAGGGCCCGTTCGGCCTCGGCGGCCACGACAGCAAAGTCGTCGGCGCCTCGATCACCATCCCGTTCGTCAACAAGTTCCGGCTCAACTCCAGGATCGGCACGGCGGGGATCCGGCAGAGCGAATCGGATTCGGTAACAGTGCGGCAGGCGATCGCGGCGCAGACTTCCCAGACCTACGACGCGTTGCTCGCGGCGCTGCGGCACCAGGCCAACCTGCGACAGGCCGACTCCCTCGCGGTGGAGTTTCTGGCCAGGACGCAGTCGCGCTTCGAGGCCGGCACAGTGGCGCGTCTCGATGTCGTGAACGCGCAGGTGGGCGTGGCTCAGGCCCGCAACGACCTGATGGCCAACGAGCCCGACATTGCCAATGCGCGGGCCTCGCTCAACCGGTTGCTCGGCCGACCGCTTGGCGCACCGCTGGTTACCGCAGACACGCTGATGGTTCCGGAGACGCTTCCCGGGATTGATGCCCTCGAAGCCGCGGCCCTGCACCAGCGCCCCGAGCTGCGATCGCTGCAACATCAGCGCGACGGCGCCCGGGCCGCGACCACACTGTCACGCGAGTTCTGGCTCCCCGATCTCACCATCGGCATCGCCAAGGATTACGACGCCGCCCCAACGCCAGGCTACCTCACCACGGCGATCTCGTTTCCGATTCCGATCCTCTATCGCAATCACTCGAAGGGTGAGATCGCCTTGGCGAAATCGCGCGAGGACGAACTCGCCGCGAGCTACCGCGACCTCACGGCCGCGGTGAGTGAAGAGGTGCGCCAGAGTTACGCTGCAGCGGCCACCGCCCAGCGCCAGGCCGTGTTCATCCGCGACGAACTGCTGCCGGCCGCACGCCAGGCCTATCGCATCGCCGCTGCGAGCTACGCCCTCGGCGGCTCGTCGGCGCTCGAGGTCAACGCTGCACGGGTGGCGCTGGTCGCTGCCGAAAGTCAGTACACCGATGCCCTCGCCGCTTCGAACACGGCGCGGGCCGACCTCGAGCGCGCGGTGGCCTCACCGCTCGCGACGTTTGGAACGGGAGTCTCCCAATGATCGGCAGCCCGGCACGCAATGCGCTCGCGCTCATCTTTGGCATCACCCTGGCCATCGCAGGGTGCGGCCGCAGCAAGGCACCCGACACGACCACCGTCACCACCAGCAGCGATGGCGGCACGGTCGTGACGCCGGAGCAGCGCAAGCAGATCCTGACCACGCCGGTGGAACGGAAGGCGTTCTCGCCCACGATCCTCACCACCGGAACGGTGCAGTTCAACGGCGACAAGTCGACCCAGATGCTGGCGACGATTTCCGGGCCGGTCTCGCGGTTGCTCGTGAACACGGGGGATGTGGTCCATCCGGGACAGCAGCTCGCTACGGTCGCATCACCCGACTTCGCCAGCACCGTCGCCGACTATCGCAAGGCCGAGGCGTCTCTCCGGAATGCCCAGCGCATTGCGACTCTCGATGAGAAGCTTTACGCCAATGACGCACTGGCGCGCGCCGAACTCGATCAGGCCCATAGCGACCTCGCCGCCGCTGAAGCAGATCGCGACGCTGCCCTGCAGCAGGTGGCCGCGCTCGGAGTGGACTCGGTATCGATCGAAGCCATCCGCCAGGGGAAGGCGCTTGCGAGCGGACAATCGGCGCTGCGTGCGCCCATTGCAGGCGTCGTCGTCGAACGGCTGATCACGCAGGGGCAGTTGCTCGAGGCCGGAGCGACGCCGACCTTCACGATCGCGGACCTCAGCTCGGTGTGGGTGATGGGGCAGGTCTTCGAGAGCGATGCGGGTTCAGTGTATCGCGGCGAGCAGGTGATGATCAGGATCGATGGCGTCGCGGATTCGTTCCCGGGGCGAATCGACTACGTGGGCGCCCTCGTCGACCCCGACAGCAAGGCGCTCGGCGTCCGGATCCTGGTGCCGAACCTCAAGCAGCGCCTCAAGCAGAACATGCTGGTCCGCGTCGAAATCCGCGGTTCGCGTGCGCGCGAGGGGATCGTGATTCCGGTCGCGGCAGTGCTGCGCGACGACGACAATCTCCCCTTCGTCTATGTCGATGCCGGCAAGGACCATTTCAGTCGCCGGCGCATCGGACTCGGTGGCCGGACCGGCGATGTGTACGAGGTCACCAGCGGTCTTGCCGCGGGTGAACAGGTCGTGATCCAGGGCGCGCTCTTCCTCCAGCAGGCCGCCGGTTCCCAGTGACCGAGCCGCACAGCAGCCACGGCCATCTGCCGTCGGCCGACACCTCGACCACCAAGCTGTCGGTGATTCACCGCATAGTGGCCACCGCACTCGCGCAGCCGATCCTCGTCCTGCTCGCGAGTGTGGCACTGGTGGCCGTCGGCATCTGGTCATTTTCCCGGCTGCCGATTGACGCTTACCCCGACCTCTCCCCGCCGATCGTGAGCATCTCGACGCAGTGGGCCGGGCAGGCGGCCGAGGAGATCGAGCGCGAGATCACGGTGCCGATCGAGACCGAACTCAACGGCATTCCTGGCGTGCACGTGCTGCGCTCGGTGTCGTTCTTCGGACTCTCGTCGGTCGACCTCACGTTCGACGACGGCGTCGATCCGTATTTCGCGCGCCAGCAGGTATTCGAGCGACTCGCCGATGTTGAACTCCCCGACGGCGTCAGCGCCGGCGTGGAACCGCTCTTCTCGCCGTCCGGTCTCGTCTACCGCTATGTGCTGGAAAGCCCCGACCGATCGCCGATGGAACTCAAGACGATCAACGACTGGCTTATTGCCAAGGCTTACAAGTCGGTGAAGGGCGTGGCGGATATGTCGGGGTTCGGCGGCCCGACGATGGAATACCACGTGGTGCTCGATCCGACCCGGCTCGCCGGCGCGGGGCTGGCGGTGTCCGACGTGGTGGATGCCCTCGACAAAAACAACAGCAACGCCGGCGGCGGCTTCTACTCCGAGGGCGGGCAGTTCTACTACGTCCGCGGACTCGGTCGCCTGCAGACGCCCGAGGACATCGGCAACGTGGTGCTCGCCGTGCGTGGCGGCACACCCATCCTGATTCGCAACGTCGGTCAGGTCGAGATTGGGAACGCGCCCCGCACCGGGCTGTTCGGCTTCAACAAGAACAGTGACGCCGTCGAAGGCGTCATCCTGATGCGCACCGGCGAGCAGGCGCAGACCGTCCTGAAGGGGGTGCAGGCCAAGACGGCGGAGCTGAACAGCTCGGTGCTCCCCAAGGATATCCGGATTAAGCCGTACTACGACCGCAGCAATCTCATCGAGCTGACTACGCGCACGGTCGCGGAAAATCTCGGCCGCGGCATCTTTCTCGTGGTGGCGGTGCTGATCTTCTTCCTCTTCGATGTTCGCTCGGGGCTGATTGTCGCGGCGACCATTCCGCTGGCCCTGCTCTTCGCCTTCATCTGCCTCGACCTCAAGCACATTCCGGCGAACCTGCTGTCTATCGGTGCCATCGACTTCGGCATCCTGGTCGATGGCGCAGTGGTGATGGTCGAGAATATCCACCGGACGCTCGCCCGAAAACACGGCACGGTGTATTCCATCCGGGAAGTGATCGCCGAGGCGGCCGCGGAGGTCGATCGACCGATCGTGTATGCCGTCGCGATCATCGTGGCAGGGTTCCTCCCGATCTACGTGCTCACCGGCCCGTCAGGGCGGCTCTTCACGCCGATGGCCGACACCACGATCTTCGCGCTCATCGGTTCGTTGATCCTCGCACTCACGGTCCTGCCGGTGCTTTGCGCCGTGGTGCTTCGGAAGGGCGTGCAGGAGCGGCGCAACGGTGCCTTCGAGTGGGTTCGCGAGCGCTACGTCCGCGCGCTCGACTGGTGCCTGGCGCGGCCGCGTCTCACGGTGGGCGGGTCGACCGCGATCTTTGCCGCCGCACTGCTGCTCGCGACCCGCCTGGGTGCGGAGTTCATGCCGCACCTTGATGAAGGGGCGCTCTGGGTCCGGGCCACGATGCCCGCGACCATCTCGCTGGACGAATCGGCGCGGCTGGTGCCGCAGATCCGCGAGATTCTGAGCACCTTTCCCGAGGTCACCGATGTGGCCTCGGAGCACGGCCGCCCCGATGACGGCAGCGATGCCACCGGGTTCTTCAACGCCGAATTCTTCGTCGGACTCAAGCCGTACGCCGACTGGAAGGGCCCCTATCACACCAAGGCCGGCTTGATTGACGAGGTCAACAAGAAACTCGCCCGATTCCCCGGCGTGGAATTCAACTACACTCAGCCCGCAGAAGATGCCGTCGACGAGGCCGAGACCGGGCTCAAGAGCTCGCTCGCGGTGAAGGTCTTCGGGAGTGATCTCAAGGTACTGGAGCAGAAGGCCTTCGAGATTGAAGCGGTACTGGCGCAGGTCCGCGGCATCACCCGGATCACTCAGGTTCACGAACTCGGCCAGCCCTCGCTCAACATCAAGGTCGATCGGGCCCGGGTCGCGCAGTACGGTATCAATGCGGGGGACGTCAACACCCTGATCGCGGCGGCTGTGGGCGGCGCGGCGGCCACCAAGGTGGTGCAGGGCGAACGAAGCTTTGATGTGGTGGTGCGATTGCAGGAAGAATCCCGGCGCACGCCGGAGCAGATCGGCGCGATCCTGATGGCGACCCCGAGCGGCAAGCAGGTACCGCTCCGCGAGCTCGCCGACATCCAGGTCTCGAGCGGCGCATCCTACATCTACCGCGAGAACAATTCGCGCTATATCGGGGTCCAGTTCGCGGTGGTCGGTCGCGATCTCGCGGGTGCAGTTCAGGATGCCCAGAAGCAGGTTGCGGCGAAGGTGAAGCTCCCCGGCGGCTATCGTGCCGACTGGGGCGGCGAGTACGAGGACTATACCGCGTCGCGCGGGCAGCTCGCGTTCGTGTTACCGCTCACCATCATCCTGATTTTCGTGCTGCTCTTCGCGCTGTACCGCAACTTCTCGTTTCCGCTGATTACCGTGGTGGGTGTCGTGCTTTCGGCGCCGGTAGGAGGGCTGCTCGCACTTGCGGCCACCGGCACACCACTCTCCGTCTCGTCGGGGATCGGCTTCCTCGCGCTCTTCGGCGTCTCGGTGCAGACCGCCGTGGTCTACATCTCCTACGTCAACGAATTGCGCTTGCGAGGGATGGGCATCGCCTCGGCCGCACGCGAAGCGGCCTCGCACCGACTCCGACCGATCATGATGACGGCGCTGGTCGCCGCGCTCGGCCTGTTGCCTGCGGCCTTTTCGACCGGAGTCGGTTCCGACTCGCAGAAGCCGTTCGCGCTGGTGATTGTGGGGGGACTCTTCTCGCGATTGCTGATCTCGGTCTTCCTGATGCCGGTGCTCTATGTCGGCACGGCGCGCGAGGGCGACCGACTCGAGGTCTAGCGCGGATCAGCCGCCGACACGCTTCACCTTCATCCCGCGCACGGTCAGCTCGGCGATCACCACATCCCGGTGATCGCCCTGAATCTCGATGACGCCGTCCTTCACGGTGCCGCCGGAACCACAGCGCTTCTTGAGCTGAGTGCCCAGCTGTTCGAGGTCGGCGGGAGAAAGGGGGACACCACGGATCACCGTGACGCCCTTCCCTTTCCGGCCACTCGTTTCGCGACCGACGCGCACGATGCCATCGCCAGCGGGCACGGCCGTCGAGTGGCGGCAGCGACACTGGTTGATCTGCTGACGACAATCGGGGCAGGTTCGCCCCAGCTCGGTAGAGTAGACCAGGCCGCCGCGTGGCGGGCGGGGTCGCGATGGCATCACTGCTCCTGAACCTTCGGGATCGGATACGAACGGCGCAGCAAAGTAACGCGGGGCCTCACCGCCGTCGCAGCAATCCCCAGACAACCAGGATCACGCCTGCCGTCGAGATGGCGAGCGCCATCAGGGCCATTCGTCGGGCGCGGGCCACCGCAGCAAAGGCATCCTCGTCGAGGTAGAGTCGGCCGAGTTCGCCGTCGCGGAGAATGCCCCGGCTGCGGAGCGACTGCAGGGCGCTGATCTCGAGGCCGAGTTCGGATGGGGCCCGCGCCGTGGCACGACCGATGGCGTGAGCATGGCGGAACACGTCGGCCACGCCACGTTCGCGAAAGGCGATCATCTCGCCAAAGCCACTCATTGCGGCACCTCCTGCAGGAACGTTCCCTGCTAACGCTACCGCGCGGTGCAGCTCCCGGCTATGGCTCCTGCGCCAGGGAATCGCGGAGGGCGTTGCGCGCCACCGCCGTATCGCCAGCGCGGGTGGCTCCGCGAACACCGCCGGCGCCGGGCAGTTTCGACTGTCCGATGATTGAATCCCGCTCGCGTTCGGTGCGCGCAGGCGGTGGCGCCGACTTGCAGGCAGCGAGGAGAAGCAGGCCACAGGCGATGCATCGCAATGAAACGCTCATACTCCCTCCGATCGCACCGCGAGCGCATCGAGCGCGCTCCCGGTGACACGAAAGATGGTCCATTCCGACATCGGCACGGCGCCAAGCGACTCATAGAAGCGGATGGCGTCGGCGTTCCAGTCGAGCACCGACCACTCGAGTCGGCCACAGTTCCGTTCGAGGGCAATCGCCGCGAGCCGTACCAGGAGTCTGGTACCGATGCCCAGACCACGAAATGCCGGGAAGACGAAGAGATCTTCGAGGTAGAGGCCGCGCTGGGCGAGGAAGGTCGAATAGTTGTGGAAGAAGAGGGCAAAGCCGGCGGGGGCTCCGTCGACTTCGGCGATGATCACCTCTGCATCTGGTCGGGAACCGAAGAGCGACGCGTGGATCAGCGGTTCCGTCGCCACCACCGAATCGGCGAGGCGTTCATACTCCGCCAGTCCCTTGATGAGGGTGAGGATCAACGGCGTATCCTCGGGCACGGCGGCGCGGATCTCGATCGTCGGCATCGTCATCCCCGGATGGCCGCCTGGGCCCATCCCAGGATCAGCACCAGCGCCGCCAGCTTGCCGACCCGAGGCCAGCGCGGCCACAACACGCCAATACTCGCGGCCACCACCAGCATCGCGACCACCACCAGCGGGAAGACCGCCGCGAGATCGGGTGCAGCAGCCCCCGTCAGTAGCAGCGAGTGCGCCGCGAGCCCGGCCGCGTAGGCGAGCGCGATCACGCCGGCCGCCGGGTAGAGGCGTCGCAGGAAGGCACCTTCGGGGCGTCGACGCGCTTCGCGGCGCCACGCCACCACGACAATCGCGATGAGCAGCAGCGAGATGTCGGCGATCGCAAACCAGCGGAGCGTCGGATTCCCAATACCCGGGGCAAGCTGCTCGCCAATGATGCTCCCCGCAGCGCGTAACATCCGATCGAGCCCACCGCGCCAGAGCACGCTTCCAGCGATCGGCCAGCCATCACCGGTCCAGTGCGAGAGGGCGAGCAACAGCAGCAGGGGAACCAGTGCGAAGGCGACTCGACGAATCGGCGAACGCGATCGGCCGCTTCCCGAGAGATACGCCCACGCGACGGCCGCGGCGGGCAAGCCAATGCCCGCAGGCGCCACATAGACCGCGACGACCGCCGCGAGGGTGCCATACGCCAGCGAGAAGCGCGGCGCGTGCAGCATCACCGCGAGCGTCGCCAGCATCAGCGTGAGAAGCGGTGGGCCGATCAGTGAAGCACTGTGCAGCGGAATGAAACCGGGAAGCACGACCACCATCAGCGCCGCGCCCACACCGGCCACTGGCCCCGCCGCGGCGTCCACGATCGAGAGCGTGAGAGCGGCACTGATGCCGCCGCAGATCGCCGGCAGCAGCGGACCGAGCGAGGCGGACCAGGCCCCCTCCATCCCCACGATGTAGAATGACCCTCCTGCACGGGCGCGCCACCAGATCACGGCCGCCGCCACAAGCCAGGCGAGGATCGCCCGTCGACGCGGGGGAGTCAGCGGCCGCCGCCCGCCGGATACCAGCGGCCTCCGGTGCGCGCCATTTCCTCCAGCACCGGGGCCGGGTGAAAGCGTGGTCCGTGCGCTGCCTCGAGCCGTTCGAGCCGGGCAACAGCCTCGGCCGCTCCCATCGCGTCGAGGGTGCGCAACGGGCCGCCACGGAATGGCGGATAGCCGATACCGTAGATCGCTCCGACGTCGGCATCGCGCGGCATCCGCACGACACCTTCGCCCATCGCCATGGCCGCTTCGTTGAGCATCGCGAACACCAGGCGATCCTCGACGCGTTGCCGATCGACCTCACCCTGCGGGCGAACACCAAGCAGCTGGAAGACGCTGCCATCGGCGCCGGTCTTGTGGCCATCCTTGTAGAAATAGAAGCCGCGCTCGTTCTTCCGGCCGAGTCGATCATCGGCGCGCATCACGCCGATTACGCGCGACGGTGTCAGGCGATCGCCAAAGCTCTGATGCATCACCTTGCCGGCCTTCTCGCCAACATCGAGCCCGACTTCATCGAGCAGGGCAATCGGCCCAACCGGGAAACCCCATTGCGTCATCACCGAGTCGATCACCTCGATCGGGGTCCCTTCTTCGAGCAGATACCCGGCCTCGTTGACGTAGGGCGAGAGGATGCGATTGACCCAGAAGCCAGGCGAATCGGCGACGACGATCACCGTCTTCCCCATCCGTCGACCAAACTGCACTGCCGTCACGATGGCATCGGCGCTGGTGCTGCCCGTGGGAATGACTTCGAGCAGCGGCATCTTCTCGACCGGCGAGAAGAAGTGCATGCCGAGGATCCGTTCCGGATGATGTGATTCCGCAGCGATGTCGTGAATCGGAATCGTCGAGGTGTTGGTGGCGATGATGGTGGTAGTCGGCACCGAAGCTTCGATGTCGGCAATGACCTGGCGCTTGACCGCGACATCTTCGAAGACCGCCTCGATGATGATCTGCGCCCCACCAAAGCCCGAGAAATCGCCGGTGCCCGAGAGCAATGCGCGCTGACGCTCGTATTCGAAACGCGTGAGCCGGCGGCGCTTCAGTCGTTCGGTGAGCAGGTCAGTCGCCGCCTTGATCCCCTTCCCCACCCGCACCAGATCGGCATCCTTGAGACGCACCTCGACATTCGCCTGCAGCACCGCGGTGCCAGCGATCCCCGAGCCCATGAAACCACTGCCGATGACACCGATCCGCCGAACCGGTCTCGCGCGTCCCATTCCGGCCGGCACGCCATCGTCCTTCTTGAGTGCCGTCGTGGCAAAGAAGATCTCGACCAGTCGGCGCGACACGTCGGTCATCGCCAGTTCGCCAAACGCCTGTGCTTCGGCCTCGAGACCCTTGGTCATGCCGCTCTCGAGCGAGGTGCGGATCACGTCGATCGCACGCAACGGCGCGGGATAGTTGCCACCGGTCTTCTTCTCGACCATCTCCTTCGCCTTGGAGTACACCACGAGTCGGCCGAGTGGTGTGCCATCGAGCACGGCGCCACCAATACCACGTCCCTTGCGACTCGGCTTCCAGCCGCGAGCGAGACGTTCGGCCGCGGCAATCGCCGTCTCCAGCAGTATCGCCTCGGGCACCAGCTCATCGACGAGACCGATCTGGAACGCCTTCTTCGCGCGTTCACTCTTGCCGGCGAGGATGATGTCGAACGCCGCGCGAACGCCGATGAGCCGTGGCAGGCGATTGGAGCCGCCGGCGCCCGGAATCAGGCCAAGCTGAGTTTCGGGCAGGCCGAGCTGCGTCTTCGGATGATCTGATGCGACGCGGTAGCGACAGGCGAGAGCGAGTTCGAGCCCGCCACCGAGACAGGCCCCGTGAATCGCCACCACGACAGGCTTGCTGGAATCGGCAACGCGTTGCATCAACAGCTGGCCGTCCCGCGAGAGGCGCACCGCTTCTTCAACGGAGCGCAGCTGTACAAACTCTTCGATGTCGGCACCGGCAATGAACGAGTCGGGCTTTCCCGAGCGAAGCACGATTGCCTTGGTTGGTTCGTCGGAGGCCAGGCGCGACAGCACTTCGTCGAGTTCCCAGCCGACCGCCTTGCTGATGGTGTTGACCGGCTCGTTCGGCACGTTGAACGTGACGATCGCGACATTGCCGCGCCGCTCCACCACGAACGCGCTCACGACACACGCTCCAGGACCATCGCGAACCCCATCCCGCCTTGTGCACAAATCGAAATGAGGCCGAACTGCACATCGCGACGCACCATCTCGTTGGAGAGCGTCGTCACCAGTCTCGCACCAGTGGCCGCAAACGGGTGACCGATCGCGATCGACCCGCCCGAGACATTGGTCCGGCTCCAGTCCACTTCGCCGGTCACGCCCGGGAGTCCGAGGCGCGCCGACCACTCGGGCGAACCCCACGCCTGAATATTCGAGAGCACCTGTGACGCGAACGCCTCGTGGATCTCGACCAAACCGAGGTGCTGCCAGGTGATCCCCGCGCGCTTGAGTGCTAGCGGCACCGCATAGGCCGGCCCCATCAGTAATTGCCAGCCCGGGTCGACGGCGGCCACCGCATACGATCGAATCGCGGTGAGCGGACGGTAACCCATCGACTTGGCCTTTTCCTCGCTCATGATCAGCGTGGTTGCGGCCCCGTCGGTGAGTGGCGATGCGTTGCCTGCGGTGACCGAGCCGTAATTGCGGTCGAACACCGGCCGCAGCTTGGCGAGGGCATCGAGGGTGGAGTCGGCGCGCACGGTGTTGTCGGCCGCGATGACCTGATCCATGCCACGCCCCGCGAACCACGGCGCAATTTCGGCGGTGAGCCGGCCATCGGCAGTGGCGGCGGCCGCGCGCTGGTGACTCATCAGGGCGAGTTCGTCCTGCGCCTCGCGCGTGATGTGATTCTCCTTCGCCATCTTCTCTGCCGACTGCCCCATGCTCTCACCGGTGCTCGGCTCGGCGATGGCGGGTGAGACGGGCACCAGGTCGCGAGGCCGGACCTGCGCGAAGAGGCCAAGCCGCTCACCGAGTGAACGCGCCTTGCTCGCCGACACCAGCACCTGGGAAAACTTCCGGGTATGCAGGATCGGCACATCGGAAAACGTCTCGACCCCGCCAGCCAGGATCACATCGGCGTGCCCGGCCATGATCTGGTCGGCGGCGTTGCAGATGGCCTGGGCCCCCGAGGCGCAGGCGCGATTCAGGGTGTATGCCGGGACGGTGCGGGGGAGCTGCGGCAGCAAGGATACTTCGCGCGCCACATTCGGAAGCAGTGGCGACGGCACCACCTGGCCGTAGATGACCTCATCGACCTCCGACCCGGGAAGTTCGGTTCGATAGAGGAGTTCGCGGGTGCAGTGGCGGGCCAGATCGGCGGCCGAAGCGTCGCGCAGCACCGTACCGGCCTTTGCGAACGGCGTCCGGACCCCGGCAATGACAACTGCGCGGCGTCCGGGAGATGGAGTGAGCATGGCCGAAAGGTAAGCGAAAGCTGCTTATGTTTAGGGGTTACCTACTTGTCGGAGCCAAGCGTGTCGTCGACCCAACCCGAGCAGCCTGAAGTCGCCCTTCCCGCCGAAGCCATCTTCACGGCGCTGCTCGAGAGCCAGAATACCGTTCCTTTCCAGCCCGCGACCAACGGACATGGGCCCGCGCCGACCCCCGCCGCGCCCGCGACCCCGGTGGCCGCCACGGTCACGGTACCCGCTAATGCGGTACAGCTGAGGGGCCCGGCCCTCAAGCTGGCCCAGAACATGGAGGCGTCGCTGGCCCTGCCGGTCGCGACCACCTTCCGCGAGCTCCCGGTCCGGACCCTCGAGCTGCGCCGTGCCGACCTCAATGCCAAGCTCAAGGCGGCTGGGCGGAGCGAGAAGCTCTCGTTCACCCACCTGATCGCCTGGGCCCTCGTGCAGGCAACCAAGGAATTCCCCTCGATGGGGATCAGCGTCCTCAAGAGCGGCGCCGACACCTTCAAGGTGGTCCCCGAGCACGTCAATCTCGGGCTGGCAGTTGATGCCCAGCGCAAGGATGGCACCCGCGGCCTCGTCGTGCCGGTGCTCAAGCAGGCCGACACCATGGAGTTCGCGGCCTTCCTCGCCACCTATGAAGCGCTGGTCGAGAAGGCGCGCACCAACAAGCTGATGCCCGACGATTTCGCGGGTGCCACGATGACGCTCACGAACCCCGGCGGGCTCGGGACGGTGGCGTCGGTTCCGCGGCTGATGCCAGGTCAGGGCACCATCATCGCGACGGGCGCGATTGCCTACCCGCCCGAGTTCGCGGCGATGGACCAGGCGACGATCAAGCAGCTCGGGCTCTCCAAGGTGATGATGATCACCAGCACCTACGATCACCGGGTGATCCAGGGCGCCGAGTCGGGGAGCTTCCTGCGCGCGGTCGATCAGATGCTGCAGGGTGAGCACAACTTCTACGAGACGATCTTCTCGGGCCTCGGTGTCGCCGCCCCTGCGGCCATCGCCGCGCCGGCCGCTGCTTCCGTCGATGCGCCGCGCCCCGCGCGCGTGGACGAGGCGATGTCGCCAGCCTCGCCGGTGCAGCTGCATCACGTTGCCGGCGCGATGGCGCTGGTGAAGGCGTTCCGCACCCACGGCCATCTCGCGGCGCATCTCGACCCGCTCGGCAGCACTCCCGTGGGCGACCCGGCCCTCGATCCGGCCGAGGTGGGCCTCACCGCGCAGGACATGGCGACCATTCCGACCGACGTGCTGCGCATTGCCGTTCCGGGCAACACACTCGCCGAGGCGCTGCCGCACTTGCAGGCAACGTACTGCGGCACGATTGCCTATGAGGTCGAGCATATCGCGTCGCACGAACGGCGCGTCTGGCTGCGTGAGCAGATCGAGTCGGGCGTGCATCGCGTGCCACTCACCGTCACGCAGAAGCGGGCATTGCTGGAGCGGCTGTCGCAGGTCGAGGGGATGGAGCGCTTCCTTCACAACGCCTACATCGGCGCCAAGCGCTTCTCCATTGAAGGCGTCGACATCATGATCCCGATGCTCGACCTCGTGAACGAGCTCGCGGCTGATGCCGGGGTGCGCGAAGTGGTTCTCGGCATGGCGCATCGTGGCCGGCTCAACGCGCTGGCTCACACGGTGAATCTGCCGTACGCCACCATCTTCGCCGAGTTCGAGGGTGGCAAGGCAGCCGAATCGGGGATGATTCCCGAGGGCGGCACCGGCGACGTGAAATACCATCTCGGTGCGACCGGAGCCTTTGTCGCACCGAGTGGCAAGGAAACGTCGGTGACGCTGCTGCCGAATCCGAGTCATCTCGAGTTCGTCGGTGCGGTCGTCATTGGTCATGCGCGAGCCCGGCAGACCGATCGCAGCACCCGGGAGCTGAGCTACAACTCCGATGCCTCGATGCCCGTCACCATCCACGGCGATGCTGCGTTCCCTGGTCAGGGCGTGGTTGCCGAGACGCTCAACCTCGGCGGACTCACGGGATACCGGACCGGTGGCACGATTCACCTCATCGCGAACAATCAGGTCGGCTTCACCACCGACCCGATCGATGCGCGCTCCACGCGCTACTCGTCGGACCTTGCGAAGGGATTCGACATTCCGATCATCCACGTCAATGCCGATGATCCGGAGGCCTGTCTTTCCGCCGTGCGGCTCGCCGTGGCGTACCGGATGAAGTTCCGCGGCGACGTGCTGATCGACCTCGTTGGCTATCGTCGCCACGGCCACAACGAGGGCGACGAGGCCTCGTACACGCAGCCGACGATGTACGCACTGATCAAGGCACTGCCCACGGTGCGGGCACAATACGCCGAGGCGCTCACGCGCGAAGGCGCCATCGCGCCGGGTGAAGCCGAGACAATCGTGACGCGGACGTACGACAACTTCATCGCGGTACAGACGGCGTTCAGGGCGTCCATGGCGACGGCAGAGCCGAAGCCATCGCACGGCGGCGCAGGAGCGCCTCCGATCGAGGTGAAGTCGGTCAATGCGACGATGCTCACGGCGCTCAACGAACAGTTGCTGACCTGGCCCGAGGGATTCACGCCGAATCCGAAGCTTGCGAAGACGCTTGAGCGGCGGCGGGCCGGGCTCACCGCTCCCAAGGGAATTGATTGGGGCCACGCGGAGGCGCTCGCGTTCGCGTCACTGCTCGTGGACGGCGTGCCGCTCCGGTTGACGGGCCAGGACGTTGGCCGCGCGACCTTTGCGCAGCGGCACATCGTACTGCACGACACCAACACCGGCGCCGAAGTGATCACGATGCAGCGCTTGCCCGAAGCCACGGCAACGGTCGAGGTGCATAACTCGCCGCTCTCCGAACTCGCCTGCATCGGATTCGAGTACGGCTATGCCACCACCGCACCCGAAGCCCTGGTGCTTTGGGAGGCACAGTACGGTGACTTTGCCAACGGCGCGCAGGTGATGATCGACCAGTTCATCACCTCGAGCCTGAGTAAGTGGGGCGTCACCTCGCGGCTCACCTTCCTGCTGCCGCACGGCTATGAGGGTGGCGGACCGGAACACTCGAGCGCACGTCTTGAGCGCTATCTGCAGGCCTGCGCCGAAGGAAATATCCGCGTGGCGAACCCCACGACGGCAGCGCAGTACTACCACCTGCTGCGCCGTCAGGCACTCACCAGCGAGTTGCGCCCTCTCGTCGTGATGACGCCGAAGTCGCTGCTGCGGCTCCCGGCCGCCGGCTCATCGCTCGACGATCTCACTGCCGGCCGCTTTCAGCCGGTGCTCGGCGATGCACCGTCGGGCGAAGCAAAGCGGTTGCTGCTCTGCAGCGGCAAGGTGTATTACGACCTGCTCAAGGGCGCAGGAGATCAGGCCCGGCCGCCGATCGGTCGCGTCGAACAGCTCTATCCGTTCGCCGACAAGGAACTCGCCGCACTCTTCGCCGGCTATCCCGCGCTCACCGAGATCGTCTGGGTGCAGGAAGAGCCGCAGAACATGGGAGCGTGGAGTTACATCGCTCCGCGCCTCACGGCGATTCTCCCCAAGGGCGTCACGCTGCGGTACGTCGGGCGGCCTGAGCGCGCGTCGCCGTCCGAGGGATACTCGTCGCAGCATGATGTGGAGCAGAAGCGGATTGTTGCGGAGGCGATCAGCGCGCAGAGATGAGAGACTAGAGACTAGAGACTAGAGACTAGAGACTAGAGGACTGCACCAACACGAAGGGCCGATATCTCATTGAGATGTCGGCCCTCTCTAGTCTCTAGTCACTAGTCTCTATTCTCTTGCTTCAGTCCGGCGGCAGCAACGGCCGCTCACTCGCATTCTTCGCAAGCGACTTGAGCGGCTCGGAGAGATGCTCGCCGTAGTGCAGCAGGAAGACGCCGCGCGCGCGCTTCGCCATCAGGAAGGCGAGGAGCGGGGTGTCGGCCTTGGCCGCATTACAGGGCCGGCACGCGAGCACGAGGTTGTCCGGACGATCGTAGGCCGACTGGCCGCGCCGCGGACGGACGTGATCGAGCGTGATGGTGTCGGGAGGTACCCGGGTGCCGCAGTACGCGCACACCGAGCCGTGGTGTGCCAGCAGCCATTCGCGATGGGAGCCGTAGGAGCGTCCAGGAGACTTGCGAAGTCGGGAGCCGGTGCTGCCGTTGGTGGTTTCCAGCTCTTCGGCTGGTGGGGCGACGTTGGTACCGCCGCGTCGTCGAGTTCGTGCCACGAAAATCCTTTTGAGGTTCAGTTCTACAGTCCGGTAACGCTAACGGCCCGACCCCGGTTCCGCGAGGGCGGGCGCTCAGTGGCTCAGGACGAGCGACGAGACCAGCACCGAGAGCCCCACCAGCACCAGCAAGAGCACGGCTTCGCGTGCCCTGGGAGTCCGTGTCCCCCGCCCCGCGCCCTCAAGGAACGAGGAGATCGGCGACGGCTGGGGCGTCGGAAAGGCATCGAGGACCCCGAGCACCGCCTCGGCCCTGGTCGGTCGCAGCGCAGGATCGGCCGCGAGCAGCGATGCGACCAGCGTGTCGAGAGCGGCAGGAATTCCGCGGCGATGATCGCTCAACTTGCCGACCGCGCCATCGGGGAGGTCGCCCGTGAAGAAGGCCCAGGCGAGCGGCCCGAGGGCATCCAGATCGGCTCGCGCATTGTTGCCCGTTGTCGCCGCGAAGCCGCTGATCTGGACGTCGGTTGGCGTGAGATGCACGGCATCGAGGTCGAGCGCGCCATGTGCCAGGCCGGCCCGGTGGAGCGACGCAATCGCGCGAGTCAATCCGCGCAGCGCGAGAATTCCCTGCCGGACACCCAGCGCCCCGCCATCGCCCAACCGCTGCATTGCCGTCGGCGCCCGCAAGACCAGCTCGGCGACCCAGGGTCGCCCATCGAGATCTCCCACGCCTACGGGCAGGGCAAGCGCCGGATGCGCCAGCTGGCGCAGCCGCACGACCCGATCACGCATTGCTGCTGGGCTTGGCCCCTCGGGCGGTGCTGGGTGGAGGATGATTCGCAATTCGGCGCCGGATTCGCGACAGGAGGCCGCAAAGAGGCGCCGCCCACCCAACGACGGCAACTCCTCGCCCAACAGCGCGAGAGCGCCGAGGGAGAGTTGCAGTCGGGGGCGGATGGTATTGCTGCTCATCGAAGTCGCGTCCTCATTCCCGAACCAATTGCACCGGTTGTGCCACCGGCCGGAGGCGGCGGCCGGCAAAGTGACTGAAAATCAGTCAGTGGCTCGAACGTAAAGCATTGCAGCGCATTGATTTGGACGATAATTCCCGCCCTGTTTTGAGCACGCACCCGGGGTCCCGGATTATCTTGATGCGGCCTCGGGACATCCTCGGGCCTCACCACCCCGAGCCCCGAACATCCCGTGACCGCTGCGACCCGCCCGTCCGTCGATACCCCCGAAGCGTGGCTCACCATCAACTCCATTCGCGTGCTCGCGATGGATGGTGTGGAGCAGGCCAACTCTGGCCATCCTGGCACTCCGATGGCACTGGCGCCGGTTGCCTACGTGCTCTGGAGCCGCCACCTCAAACACGCGCCGCACGAGCCGCACTGGGCCGATCGCGATCGCTTCGTGTTGTCGTGTGGCCACGCGTCGATGCTGATCTACAGTCTGCTGCACCTCGCGGGATACGACCTTTCGCTCGACGACATCAAGCAGTTCCGGCAGTGGGGATCGAAGACGCCGGGGCATCCCGAGCGTGGCCACACGGTCGGGATCGAGACCACCACCGGCCCGCTCGGTCAGGGGATCGGCAATGCCGTCGGGATGGCGATCGCGGAGCGCCTGCTGGCGTCGCAGTTCAATCGCGGCGACAACGAGCTGATCAATCATCGCACCTGGGTGCTCGCCTCCGACGGTGACATGATGGAAGGCGTCGCCAGCGAAGCGGCGTCACTCGCGGGGCATCTCGCGCTCGGCAAGCTCAAGGTGATCTACGACGACAACCGGATCACCATCGACGGCCGCACCGACATTGCCTTTACTGAAGATGTCGGCGCCCGCTACGCGGCCTACGGCTGGCACGTGCTGCACGTGGCCAACGGCAACGATCTGGTCGCGATCGATGAAGCACTCACGCAGGCCGCGGCGGTCGACGACAAGCCGACCCTGATCGTGCTGCGCACCATCATCGGTGACCCGGCACCCACCAAGCGCGATTCGCCGAAGGCCCACGGCGAGCCGCTCGGCAAGGACGAGATCGCCAAGACCAAGGCGATCCTCAACTGGTCGACCGAACCGTTTTACGTTGCCCCTGAGGCCTACGCGGAAATGCGGCCCTTGGCCGAGAGGGGCAACGGAATGGTCAGCGACTGGAAGTCGCTGCTCGGCAAGCATCCCGATGGTGCCGCGTTCACCGCGCAGATGGCGGGCGAGCTTCCGGCGGGCTGGGATGCCGCGCTCCCCGACCTCGGTGCCGAATCGCTGGCGAGCCGCCAGGCGTCACAGAAGGCGCTCACCGTGCTCGCGGCGTCAGTTCCTGGAATGGCCGGCGGCTCGGCCGATCTTGGCGGCAGCAACGGTACCAACATCAATGTCGGTGAAGCGTTCGAACCGGGTCGTGCCGGCACTCGCATCCACTGGGGCGTTCGCGAGCACGGGATGTGTGCGGCACTCAACGGCATGGCGGCGCACGGTGGCGTTCGCCCGTACGGCGCGACTTTCCTGGTCTTCAGCGATTACTGCAAGCCGTCGATCCGGCTCGCGGCACTGATGGGCCTGCCGACGCTCTACATCTTCACCCACGATTCCATCGGACTCGGCGAAGACGGCCCGACCCACCAGCCGATCGAACATCTCGCCATGCTTCGCGCGATTCCTGGCATGACAACGCTGCGGCCGGCCGATGCCGCCGAGACCGTGGCGGCGTGGCGCGCGGCGATCAACCATCGCTCCGGCCCAGTGGCGCTGGTGCTCACGCGCCAGAAGCTTCCTGCCCTCGCACGCACGGCCGACGCAGTGAGCGAGACGGCGCGCGGCGGCTACATCCTGCACGAGCCGGCAACGGCACCGCGCGCGATCGTGATCGCGACCGGCTCCGAAGTTTCCGTTGCAGTGGCTGCCGCCGAGACGCTTGATGCTAGCGGCGTCCCGACGCGCGTGGTGTCCATGCCCTCGTGGGAACTCTTCGCGGCGCAGGATGCGGCGTGGCGCGATCGCGTCCTCCCGCCCGCGATCACCGCGCGTGTCTCGATCGAAGCAGCGACGACCTTCGGCTGGATGCAGTTTGTCGGGACCCGCGGGATCAGCATCGGCATCAATCACTTCGGCGCCTCGGCCCCGGCCGAGACGCTGTTCAAGGAATTCGGCTTCACCGCCGACCACGTGGCGCAGGCCGTCCGTTCGCTTGTCTGACCTGATGAGGTTGTCATGCCCAATCCAATGACTCGTCTCGGTACCATCGGCCAGAGCCCCTGGTACGACTTCATCACGCGCGACCTGGTACACTCGGGGGAGCTGGCGCGATTGATCCGCGAGGAAGGACTGCGCGGCATGACCTCCAATCCCACGATCTTCGAGAAGGCGATTGCCGGCAGCAGTGATTACGACGCCGATATCCGCGCCCTCGCGGCCAAGGGTGCGACGCCGGCCGAAATCGTCGAAGCGTGCATGGTCGCCGACGTTCAGGCCGCGTGTGATGTCTTCCGGCCGGTCTATGACGCCAGCGGCCACGGCGATGGCACAGTGTCGATCGAAGTGGCGCCGACACTCGCGAACGACACGGCCGGCACGATCGCCGAGGCCGAGCGTCTCTGGGCGCGCGTCGCGCGGCCGAATGTGATGATCAAGATTCCTGGCACCCTCGCAGGATTGCCGGCGATCACCCACTGCCTGGCGCAGGGGATCAACATCAACGTCACGCTGCTCTTCTCGGTCGAGCGCTATCGGCAGGTGGTTGATGCCTTCCTCAGCGGCCTCGAGCAGCGTGCGGCCGCCGGTGGCCAGATCAATGCACTCCACTCGGTCGCGTCGTTTTTCGTGAGCCGGGTCGATGGTCTCACCGACACCTCGCTTGCCACCCTTGGAGAGGCCGGCGCGCAGTATCACGCGAAGATCGCCATCGCGAATGCGATCGTCGCCTACGCCGCTTTCGGCGAGACGCTGCTGACGCCGCGCTGGCAGGCACTCGCCGGCCGTGGCGCCAAGGCGCAGCGCCCGCTCTGGGCCTCGACCAGCACCAAGGATCCGAAGCTTTCCGATACGCTGTACATCGAATCGCTGATCGCGCCCGACACCGTCAATACCATCCCGCCCGACACCTACAAGGCCTACCTCGACCACGGCGACCCGCACGTGCGGATCACGCCACAGACCGAAGTCGAGGCGGCCGAGACGCTGACCGGCTATGCCCGCATCGGTGGTCGTCCGCTGACCGAAATTACCGCATTTCTGGAAGTCGACGGTGTGGCGAAGTTCGCGGCATCGTGGCATTCCCTGCTGGATCGTGTGCAACAGAAGGCCGGCGCCCTCGTCGGCTGATCCTCACCCGAAGGAGTTGGCATGCTGAGTGGCCTGCGAAAGATTTCGCTGACCCGCTGGATCATCATTTCAATGATCGTCGGCGTCACGATCGGCTATCTCGACAACGCAGTCTGGACCGAGACCGACGTCGCGTCGTACCTCGCGCCGGTTTCGTCAATCTTCCTCCGGATGATCAAGTCGATCGTGGTACCGCTGATCTTCGGGTCACTGGTCGTGGGCATTGCCGGTCACGGCGACGATCTCAAGCGCGTGGGTCGCCTCGCGTTGCGCAGCATCATCTATTTCGAGATCGTGACCACACTGGCTCTGGTAATTGGCCTGGCCGCAGTGAACCTCACCAAGCCGGGCGTCGGCGTCGTGCTCAACGCTCCCGCCGATACGGGCCAGCAGCTCGCCCAGACCAAGACCACCCTTGCCGGCGTGCTCGAGCACACGGTGCCAGCATCGTTCTTCGATGCCGCAGCCAAGAACGAAGTACTGCAGGTCGTCTTCTTCTCGCTGATCTTCGCGATCGCCCTGGCACAGGTGAAGGGGAAGCCGAAGGAGATGATGCTCGGCTTCTGCGAGTCGCTCTCCGAAGTGATGTTCAAGTTCACTGGCATCGTGATGATGTTCGCACCCTTCGGCATCGGCGCCGCCATCGCCATCACCATCGGACATAGCGGCCTCGGCGTGCTGCGAAACCTTGGCGCACTCGTGCTCACGCTCTACGGCGCGCTGGCCGTTTTCGTCCTGCTGGTGCTGATTCCGATTGCCCTGGTGGCGAAGGTCCCGCTGCGGCACTTCTGGAAGTGGGTCAAGGAGCCGTACCTCATTGCCTTCTCGACGGCATCCTCAGAAGCGGCGCTCCCGCTGGCGATGGAGAATCTCGAGAAGATGGGCGTCCCCAAGCGGATCGTCGCCTTCGTGCTGCCCACCGGCTACTCGTTCAACCTCGATGGCTCGACGCTCTACCTCGCGGTGGCGTCGGTGTTCGTGGCGCAGGCCGCCGGTATCGACATGACACTGGGCAATCAGATCGTGATGATGCTGACGCTGATGCTCACCTCGAAGGGCGTTGCCGCCGTTCCGCGTGCCTCGCTGGTGATCCTCTCCGGCGCGCTCGCCACCTTCGGCCTGCCGCTCGAAGGCGTTGCCGTCATCCTCGGTGTCGACGCGGTGATGGATATGGCGCGCACTTCGATCAACCTGCTCGGCAATTGCCTCGCCTCGGTGGTGATGGCGCGCTGGGAAGGGGATTTCCACCCGGTGCTCGACGCCGAGGCCTGAAAGGCAGCCAGTATGCGCCGGTGAGAGTCCTCAGCCGGCGCGGCGACAGGTCAGTGAATCACCAATGGCCCAGACGCCGCCCGGTCGCGGGAGTTCCCACGCGAACCAGTAGGTCGAATCCGACGTGCGCCGGTAAGTGAAGCGATCCGGCGCACCAACCGGTGCCCCCGGAATCCGGAGCATGCTGGTATCCTTGACGAACACGAGCGCCTCATCGCGCCACCCTTCGCTGCGATAGGCACGCACGGAACTATTGTCGTGCAGTAGCGAGACAATCCCCGAATCCCGTGCCTGATGCCCCCAGAGTGCGCCCGCGCGGTAGCTGCCGGGCGCCACGTCGGTGTGCCGATACTGCAACCACTTCCCTCCCAGATCCGACGTGAACGAGACGGTGGCTTCCAGTTTGCGACCGCTGGGGAAGCCGCCACTGCAACGCCACTCGCCCCGGAAGAAGCGGAACCACGCTTCGCTGCTGTCGGCGGCCGTGATTCGTATCGGAACGGGTGATGTCACTGCTCGAGCGGACCAGCTCGCCACGCCGACGGCAAGAGTAACGAAGAATGGCAATCGCATGACGGACTCCTGACGATAGAGGCAATAGAGGAGGCGAAGGACGAGCGAGAGCGTGCGCTGGTTTCAATCGCAATTGAGTAGCTTTTCTGAATGCGCGCTCGGTCCGTAAGCTGGTTTACGATCTTCTTACTCGCCGCCCCCCTCGCGGCGCAGTCGCCGCTGGCCGAGGCCGAAGCCGCGATTGCATCGGGGCAGCCGTGGCGAGCGTCGCAACTGCTCGCCCCCACTCTCGCCAACGCCGATAGTCGCACCCCCGAAGTGGTGATCCTCGGTGCTCGCGCCGCGGCAGGGTGGGAGGGGTGGTCCGTGGTCCGGCGACTCCTCGAAACGGCGCCATGGATCGACACCCAGTTTGATCGACTCGGTCGCCGGCTGCTCGCCGAGGCGGCCCTCGCCGAGCAGCGCAATCCTCAGGCACTGGGCTACGCGCAACAGGCCGTGGTGCTCACCCAGCAGGGGCGCAGTACCCAGGAACAGGGCGAGCGTCTCCTCCTCCTCGCGCGCGCCTACGACCGGGCCGAGCAACGCGACTCGGCGGCGGTGGTCTATCACCGCGCGGCGGGCTTCCTGCCCGACATCGCCGACTGGGTCAACCTCCGCGCGGCAGGCGTCACCAGCGACTCGGTCGTGCGCAGCGCCCTGCTCTCGCAGGTCACCCTTGCAGCGGCCATACCGCGGGTGCCCTGGACCGAAGCCCTCGCGCGTGAGCGCAGCGGTGATTTCGCCGGCGCAGCGGCGCGCTACGATCGGCTCGGTGCGCGTGTGTCGGCCGCGCGGATGCGCTGGCGTGCGGCCGCAAACGGCGCCGACAGCGCCCGCGTCGTCGCCTCGCTGATCGCGATGCTCGCTCCGGCGAACACCGCGGCGCAGTCACGCGAAGCACTCGACCTGCTCGACCGGATTTCACCGGCACTGAGCCGTGATCAGCGACTCGTGATCGCCCGCCGAGCCGCAGCCGTGGGGCGTACTGTGCAGGCGATGGATGAATTCGCTGCCGCTGCGAAGGCGAGCCCGCTCACCGGGCCCGATCGCTTCAGTTACGGCACCGTCCTCGGCGCGCTCAACCGCTGGCCCGAGGCAGCCCGGCAGTTCCAGGGCGTCACCGTGCCGGCACTCGCGGGGCACGCAGCGTACTTCAATGCGCGGGCGCTCCTGCGGAGCGGCAACAGTGCCGGGGCAATCACCGCCCTGCGCGACGTGATTACCCGCTTCCCGCGCGACAGTGCCTCCGCCGCAACGGCACTCTTTCTGCTCGGTGACCTCGCGATTGATGGTGGCCAGCCGGATTCGGCGCGGGCACGCTTCCTCGCCCTCGCGGAGCGGTATCCTGCGGCGGCGGAGCGGCCACGGGCCGTGATGCTGGCGGCACTGATTGCCTTCCAGCGGGGCGACCCGACCGCCACAATCCGCGAACTCACGGGAGCACTGGCGCGGAACGCCGGCGGCGAGGGCGACGCGATGCGTTACTGGATCGCGCGTGCCAGATTCGCGGCAGGTGATACGGCTGGCGGGCAAGCGGCTTTGCGCGAGCTCTTGCCCAAGGGCCCCGAGAGTTACTACGCGCTGCGGGCGGCCGCCCGACTCGACACCCTGCCCTGGCGGAGCGTCGCGATCACGCCGAACAGCGTGAGCGACTCACTCCGGCCGGTCTTCGCGCGAGCCGCGCGACTCGATTCCCTCGGGCTCGACGTCGAATCGCGTCTCGAACTCGATCGCCTCGCCGGCGAGGCCCAGAATATTTCGGCTATGATCGCGACCGGACAGGCCTTCGTGACCAGCGGCCTGGCATCCCGTGCCCAGCAGCTCGGTGCGCGCGCCAGCGCTGCCGGTGCGCCACGCGACGCCACGCTCTGGCAGCTGCTCTATCCGCTTCCGTTCGAGAGTGCGCTGCGCGCCACGGCCGAACGCGCAGGTGTTGACCCGATGCTCGCCGCATCGGTGATCCGGCAGGAATCCGGCTTCGTTCCTCACGCGACGTCGCGGACCGATGCGCGCGGGCTGATGCAGATCATGCCGCCGGTAGGCCGCGAGCTCGCTCGCGGCATCGGCCTCGGCGACTTTGACCCCGCGTTGCTCTGGATTCCCGACGTGAACCTGGCGCTCGGAATGCGGCACTTCAGTGCGTCGATGAAGCGCTACCCCGATATGGAGCGCGCGCTCGCGGCCTACAACGCGGGAGGCACCCCGGTCGATCGCTGGTCGGCCACGCCACTCGATGGCCGGCTGCGAAGTGGCGAGGGGATTCGCGCGCCGATCGATGACATCGAGCTCTTCATCGAGCGGATTCCCTACGTCGAGACGCGCGACTATGTCCGGATCATCATCCGGAATTATGCGATGTACCAACTCCTCTACGGTCGGAGTTGACCTCCCGGTGGTGCCGCGCTAGCGCGGCACCGGTCTGGCCCAGCGCTTCAGTGGTGGCGGGGCGGTAAGACCCGTGCCGCGCTAGCGCGGCACCACCGGGGATTCACCGAGACGCGATTCTCCCCACGCCAATTCGACAACCTCCCCCGCCGACTTCCCCGCCTCACGCATCGCGCGCACCGTCAGGCTCCGATCGCGCTTGCTGAGTTTTCGGCCGCTCTCATCGACGACGAGCGGATGGTGCACCGTGATCACCGGCTCCGAACGACCGAGCAATCGGCCAAGCAGGCCCTGACGAGCGGTGGAATGCACCAGATCTTCGCCGCGCACCACCAGGTTCACGCCGTGCACGAGATCGTCGACCACCACAGAGAACTGGTAGGTCCACTGTCCGAGCGCGTCACGCACCGCGATGTCGCCGCAAGTGGTCTGGGGCTCCTCCTCGAGTACACCGAGTCGAAGGTCAGTCGTTCGGACGGCACCATCCGGCAGGCGCACTCGCACCTGATGCTTCCCCTCGCGATCGATCGGCATCCCCCGACAGTTGCCCGGATAGCGCCGCTCGCGATCGACATCGGCGGGGCCGAGCAGGGCGCGGGTACAGGTGCAACCGTACACCTCGGTTTCGCTGCGAAGTCGGGCGAATGCCTCGGAATACCGTTCCGGCACATCACTCTGCCGAAACGGTGAAGGGTGCCCGGAAAGCGATGCCGTCGACACCGGCTCCCCCGCAAAGCCGAGCCAGGCGAGATCACTGAGGATCGAAGCCTCGAAGGCCGCGGTGCAACGCGTGCGGTCGTGATCTTCCATCCGAATGAGGACAGTGGCGTCGAGGACCTCCGCGACACCCCAGACCCAGAGGGCGTGAGCGACGTGGCCGAGATGGAGCTCACCGGTGGGAGAGGGCGCGAACCGCGTGACCGGCGCGGGCTGCGTCGCATCGCGGAGGGCGTCGTATCGCGCTGCAACGCTCCGCAGTGTCGGAGCATCCTTTAAGCGATCCCGCAGAATATTCGTCATCCGGAGGAAGATGTCAGTGTCACGCACTCATTGCATTGTGGCTGCTGCCTTGGCGTTCGCCGCCCCGCTCTCGGCCCAGGGCAAGCTGGTGAACCTCACCGGGCGGCCGATCGTGGCGCTCGAGGAACCGTTCACCAGCATCAACGGCGTGCGCGAGCTCCCGGGAAACCGGGCCATCGTGGTTGATGCAGGCGAAAAGACGGTCCAGATGGCCGATTTCACCAGGCGAACGCTGACCAAGATCTCGCGGAATGGGAGCGGCCCCGGAGAATATCAGCTGCCGATGGCTGCCTATGCCGGCCCCGACAACAACACCTACGTCTCGGACCCGATGGTCGGCAAGGTGCATGTCGTGACCGCCGACGGAAAAATCCCCTCGACCATTTTTCCGCCCGGCGGTGATGGCCCTGGCTCGTTGATCGTTCCGAGAAGCATCGACAGCAGGGGTCGGCTCTACTATCAGGGAATGGGCTTCATCCCGGGCGAGAATCGGATGTCGGACACGGTGCCGATCGTGCGATGGGACCCGGTGGCCAAGCGCGTCGATACATTGACATACGTGCCGTCGGGGATGGTCAACACGGTGAACAGCAGCGCCAACCGCACCTCCTTCACCATGCGGATGAATCCGTACACCAGGACCGATGTCTGGGCCGCGCTTCCCGACGGTCGGGTGGCGATTGTTCGCCCCGATCCCTACCGCGTCGACATCGTGACCGGGCCGGGAAAGGTGGTCAAGGGCGTGCCCATCGCTTACACGCCAGTGAAGATCGGCAAGGCCGAGCGCGATGCCTTCCGCAAGGCGCTGACGTCGAGCGGCGGGCCGATGATGGTCACTCGGGGAACCACCTCCGGCGGGGGCGGCGGCGCACCGTCGAACACGGGTCCGACGGTCTCGCGCGGCACACCAGGCGCAATTGCCGACGAAGATTTTCCAGCGGTGATGCCGGCGTATTCGAACCAGGTGCGCGTGTCGCCCGAAGGGGAAGTATGGGTTCCCCGCAACCGCCCGGCGAGCGACAAGGTGCCGACCTACGACATCTTCGACAGCAACGGCAAGCTGATCGGCAAGGCGACGTTGAAGCCGGGTTGTGTCGTCGTCGGCTTTGGCGCCGGCACGGTGTACCTGTCGCGTCAGGACCCCGACGACGACCTCCACTACCTCGAGAAGTACAACCGATGATACATCCTGCGGAATTCCCGAAGCCACGTTGGCGGTTGCAGTTGGTAACCAACTGTTTCAGCGTCGCCCTGCTGGCGATGCCACTTTCGGCCCAGCGCAGCGTGAACCTCACCGGCAAGCCGCTGGCCGCGCTTTCCGAAGGCCTCACGAAAATCAGCGGCGTCCGCGAGCTCTCGGGAAACAGAGCCCTGGTCACGGATCGCGACGAGAATGCGCTGCGGCTTGCCGATTTCGCGGCAAATGATCTCCGCTCGATCGGAACGAAGGGAGACGGACCCAACGAGTACCGGCTCGCGACCGAATTGTACCCCATGCCTGCCAGCGGCAGCGTGATGACGGGAATGGGAAGAGTCTACCAGTTTTCGGCCGATGCGAAGATCACGGCAGTGTTCCCCGAACCCGGCAACGAAACGGGACTGCTGGCGCGCCAGACCATCCTCGGTGCCGATCAGGCCGGTCGGCTCTACTTCCTCCGGCGGCAGCGGTATGACGATGACTCCGCCGCGGTGATCCGGTGGCAGCCGCATTCGAGTCGCGTGGACACCGTGGCGATCGTCGCGGCGCCGCGGCCGCAAACCGGAACCATCGATGGTAGTGGCCACCTGCGGCTTTCGCCCGATTCACCGAAGGCGCTGGAGGCAGGCGATGTCTGGGTTGTGCTTCCTGACGGCCGGGTGGCTGGCGTGCGCGGCAATCCGTATCGCATTGATTTCGCCGATCACCGGCAGATCACTCGCGGACCGCTCGCCGGGTTTACGCCTCGGAGCGTGACCGCGGCAGATCGCGCGGCCTTCAATGCGCAACGGGCGAAGGAGCGGATGGCCGGGGCAAGCGGTGGTCCCAACGCACCGGCAGGAGGGGTGCGGCATCCGCCGCCGCTCGAGGACGCAGACTTTGCGAAGGTGATGCCACCTTTTGTAGGCGGCGCGTCGATCCGGGTCACCCCCGAAGGAGAGATCTGGGTGCTCCGCGCCCGGGCAGTGACCGATAGCATTCCCACCTACGACATCTTCGACCCGACCGGCAAGCTCATCGGCAAGGCAACCCTCAAGCCACATTCCACCGTGGTGAGCTTCGGAAACGGCACCGTGTACATCGCTCGCGAGGACCCGGCAGACGACCTGCGCTATCTCGAGAAATACGCGAGGTAGCGCAGCGGAAGACCGCTATTGTCTTGGCGAGTACTTCTCGTACCAGGCCAGCATGTAGAGCTGGGTGCGGATTGCATTCGAGGGCTTCGAGGCCGTGCCGTGGTATTCGCCGGCAAAGCGCAGCATTACCGTCGGCACCCCGCGAAGCTTGAGCGCGGAATAGTACTCCTCGGTCTGGGCGATCGGGGTGCGCAGATCGAGTTCCCCCGTCATCAGCAGGGTCGGCGTCTTCACGTTGCCCACGTACATCAGCGGTGACGTCTTGAGATACGGCAGCGGGTCTTCCCAGAACGGCTTGTCAAAGAAGTGATTTCCGAACATCGGGACATCGGTCTGGCCGGCAAAGGAGAGCCAGTTGATGACCGGGCAGCGCACCGCCGCTGCCGCGAAGCGCGTGGTGTGGCCAATGGTCCAGCTCGAAAGCACCCCGCCACCACTGCAGCCGCCGACGAACATCCGCGTGGTATCAACCCATCCCCGCTTGATCACTTCATCGACCCCGGCCATCAGGTCGTCGTAGTCAACACTCGGATACGCCTTCGCGATGGCGTTCCCGAACGTGGTGCCGTAGCCGGTGGAGCCGCGTGGATTGGTGTAGAGCACCAGGTAGCCCTTGGCCGCGAAATGCTGGAACGAGGGATTGAACCCGACGTTGTACATCGAATGCGGGCCGCCGTGAATCTCCAGAATCAACGGGTAGTGTTGCGACGGGTTGAACCCCGGCGGCTTCACCAGCCATCCCTGCACCAGCTGATCGCCACTGTGATATTCGACTTCCTCGACCTCGCCGAGGCGCATTCCAGCGAGGAGATCGTCGTTGAGGTGCGTGAGCGGCTGGAAGTCCCACGCCTTCTTGAGGGAGAAGCGCACTAGTTCCTGTGGTTGCTGCGGCGCACTTCGTGTTGCGATCCCGAAGCCGCCCTTGTTCGAGATTCCGCTCAGGTTCACGAAGTGCTGGCCATTGCTCGCGGCCTTGACGCCACCGCCAGCCAGCGCCACGGAGTAGACGTTCGAGGTGCCGTGATCACTCGCCGAAAACCAGAGCAGCTGACTATCGCCACTCCAGGAGGTGTTGATCGGGTCGCGGTCGAATCCCGTGGTGACGGCACGCGCACCGCTGCCATCGGGGTGGATCACCCAGAGATCCTCCGCCTGATAGCTGTTGCTGCTCTTCGAGATGCCGCCATAGGCGATCCACTTGCCATCGGGCGAGACCACCGGGGCGTGCCAGTAACCCGGCGCGCCAGTGAGCTTGCGTATGGCGCCGCTCGCTACGTCGACGGTGTAGAGATTCGCCACCGTGAAATGGCGATCGGCATCGCTGTCGTCATCGCCATCGAAGACGATAGTGCGGCCGTCAGGAAGCCAATCGATCCCGGCAGGCGCGGGAATTCCATCGAACTTCGAGCCGACATCCCAGCTGCCGCGCGTCAGCTGGCGAGGCGTTCCGCCGTCGGCGCTCACCACGAAGAGTTGCTGATGGCCGTTGCCGTAATAGCCGATGCCGTCACCGCGGAAGTGATAGCGATCGACCATTCGCGGCGCATCGGTCCACTTCCCACCGGCAGGCGCCGATGGGAGTGCCACACTCCACGCCATCGGCTCGTCGACGAACATCGTGAAGGCGAGCTGCTTGCCGTCGGGCGACCAGCGGAAGTCCTTGGGTGAGTTGAGTCCGCGCGTGACCTGGATCTTGAGTCCTTCGGCGTCCATGTAGCGGATCCAGAGCTGGGTCTTTCCCTCGGCATCGGCGAGGTAAGCGATCCGACTGCCATCGGGCGACCAGCGTGCGCCACCACCCTCCAGCAGTTCGCGCGGACGACCGCCGTCGGCATCCATCAGCCAGAGCATCGACGCGCGCCGATCCTTCATCTGGTCGATCCAGAGCCTGGAAAAGACGATGCGCTGACCGTCAGGCGAGATCTGCGCCCCGGCCACGCCCTCGACTTCCATGAACTTCCGGTCGGTGAAGACTGAATCCTGCGCAGTCAGCGGAGCTGCCAACAGCACGATCCCAATAGCAACCCTAGGCAGAATTCGCATCACGACGCTCCTTCGTCAGCACGGCGACGCTGCAGCTCCAGCCGGACCCGTGCAATGATCATCTCGACGCCGATACGATTGTGCCCTCCCTCGGGCAGGATCACGTCGGCGTACCGCTTGGAAGGCTCCACGAATTCCAGGTGCATCGGGCGGACCGAGCCGAGGTACTGGCGGATGACGTCGGTCATGGAGCGGCCCCGGTCTTCCACGTCGCGGAGCAGGCGGCGGATGAAGCGGACATCGTCGGCGACATCGACATAGACCTTGATGTCGCAGAGTTCGCGCAGTCGTTTGTCGGTAAAGAGGAGAATGCCATCGACGATGACGATGTCACGCGGTTCCACCACGACCGTGGCCGCAGCGCGAGTATGGGCGGCATAGTCGTATGTCGGCTTCTCGATCGCGATGCCATCAGCCAGCAATTGCAGATGCTCGGCCAGAAGGTCGTTGTCGAGTGCGTCGGGATGATCGAAGTTGACCTGCTTCCGCTCCTCGAGCGTCAGATGCGCGAGGTCGTTGTAGTAGGCGTCCTGATCAACGAAGGCCGCGTCGAGTCCGGTCGATTCATGGATCGCGCGCGCGACGGTCGTCTTGCCGGAGCCGGAACCCCCGACCACACCGATGATCAGTGGCCGGGGACGGGTAGTGCTGGTCACGTGGCGGATTCTCCTGGGGGGAACACGAAAACTACTTCATTCGCTCGATGTCGAGGCGAAGCTCGTACCAGCCGTCGATCTGCAGGTGCACCACCCGAATGGTGTGGGTCCCGGTGGCCGTGAACTCGGCCGCCTTCGCGTGTGATTCACCCGGCGCCCAGTCGTCGAGCAGCAGATTTCCATCGAGGTAGACTTTCACAGCGTCGTCCGAGATCGTGCGCATCGTGTACTTGCCCGGTGCGAGTGTCACGCTGGTCGTCGCCTCGGTCAGGACGTTCGCCTGTGGGATGATCTTTCGCGGCGGCCCATACCAGGTCAGGTCGAGGCGGGTCGTGTCCATCGTCGTTATTTCGGCGTCACGCAGCGCCTGGGCAATCGCAGCATCGTCGGTTCGTGGCGTCCTGACGGAATCCCAGGCCAAAAAGCGCAGATGCCAGGAGGCGGTGGGCAGGTAGCGCGACCAGCCGAAGCGTACCGCGGTGCCTGCAGCGATCTTCTCGCCGAAGGGCGATGTCGTGGCCAGGCCGCGATACTCGAGTTGCACGCGATAGTCGTTCTCGTGCCCGGCAACCGGGGTTACAACCAGCGTGTCGCCCACCTTGCCGCTGCTGGCCGAGAGTGACGCGACCCCGTCACGAGAAACCACTTGCCAACGCCCGGCCGGACCGAGGACGCGGAGCTTCTGCGGCGTAGCATCTGATCGGCCGACGGGCCAGAGTTTCGGGCTCTTCCATTCGTAGGGACCCCACTCGTCGACGATGATGGTGTTGCGGCCGCGACGTGCGCCGGCGGGGAGTATCGCGTTGATACCGCCAGGGAGTTTCGCCACCTGGTATTCCGTCGGAATCGGCGAGGCATCGAAGTCGTCGTCGTCTTGCCAGAACGGTACCGTGCCGCTGCTGTCACCGCTGATGCGGGCCAGCGAATCGACATCACGAAAGAGGTTGCCGCTTCCCCGCAGCGCCTGCGTGTTGTCGGCGCGCAGTGCGAGGCGGACATTGTGGAACTCGTTGCCCTCGATAGCGTAACCCCGCGAGCGGGTGTCGCGGTGCTTCGGGTAACCCCAGTCGGACGGTTCGATCTTGTTCCACCAGAGATGGATCGCCGTGGTATCCTGGGTGAAGCTATTCCCGCCGACGACATTGTCCTGCCCGTGCTCGATGGCAATCGCCTCCACATTCCGTGCGAAGGCGTTCCCGATCACCACCGAGTTGTAGGAATAACCGCCCCAGAGGCCGTGCCAATTCTCTTCCACGCGGTTGTTGACGAAGGCATTGCGCGAGAAGGTCGCTTCCATCCCGTTCGTGGGAGCGTGGGAGAAGTCATTGCGATAGAAGAGATTGTCGTTCGCCCCGCCCTGCCCGCTGTCCATCGTGCTCTGACCGGCCCAGAGGAAGAGCCCGTCGCCGCCGTGGGTCACCGAATTGAACGCCACCACATTGTTCGATGTCTGCTCAAACATCAGCAGCCCGGCTGAATCCTGGCCGCGATTGAAGAAACCGTGGGAGTAGCCACGAACGTCGTAGTCGATGTGATTGTGCATCAGCGTGTCGTAGCTGGCGCGGTACATCCCGACACCGAGGCCGGAATTGTAGGAGAAATCGTTGTTCCAGACTCGCGTGCCCGTAGTACGCACCAGCATCAGTCCGTTCATCCCGCGCCGCACCGTGTTCCCCTTCACCTCGCTTGCGCTCACATCGACGAGATAGATCGCCGCGCCATAGCGCAGCCATTCATCCTTCTCGTTGTGGTGATAGGAGAGCCAGTCGACCAGCGACTCCTTCTCGATGCCGGAGTAGAGCCGCGGCCGCCAGTTGTCGGAGAGGTCGTTGTCGAGGAGGCGAAGCCGCGTCACACCGCGAGCAATGATGCCGACCTTGTAGCCGCGCACCCGGGCACCCGTCACGGTGACATTGCGACCGCCATCGACACGAACGGCCGTGCCGGCAAATCCCTCGGGATTCTCGCGGTCGCTGCTCCCGATCAGCTCGACGCCACGCAGGTCCACAACAATGTTGCTGCCGCGCACGGTGATCGCAGCCGAATCGCCGGCCGGCGCGAGGTATCGCCCGGGGCGGATCCGCACCGAGTGGGTGATGACCATTCCCGACATGAAGGGCGTAGCTGCTGTCTGTGCGGGGAGGACCGACGGAAGTGCGAGGATGAGCAGCGCGGAGGCGAACCTCCGCGCGCTCAGAGAGAGCTGCATCATCCCGCGAAGATATAGTTGGCGCCGAACTCCTGCGCCCGCGCTGCCGCCATCACCCCCGACGGCACCACCATGATCCCGGGGAAGAGCCCGGCGATCCATTCCTTCTTCACCGCGGCGGCGTCCATTCCCATCTTGCCTGCGGCACCGCTGCTGTACACCGTGAGCGCCACATCGCACGCCCCGATCAGCACGCCGCCCTTGAGCAGCTCGGCGATACCGAGACCGGGGATCGGCAGGTTGGTGATGGTCGCGTAGGGGTTGGCCTTCACCGTGTTGCCCCCGGGCTTGATGTTGAACATCTCGCTGATGGGATACTTGGCCCAGATCGAGTCGTTCAGCGCGAGCGCAAGACCACCGTGTCGCAGGATCACCATCGCGACCGCGTGTTCACCCGGATAGGTCGCATCGGTCGTGTTGAGGTAGATGCGCGGCCAGATCGCCGGCATTCCTTCATTGGGTTCCGGCGCATCGAAAATCGTCTTGTGCTTGCCGGTGAGTTTGCCGAACCAGGCTTCGAGCTTCGGGTCGGCCGCCGCGACGTATGCTTCGGCGGCGGCCGTGGCGGGCATCAGGCCGGCAGCACCAAGGCCCACCGCAGCGGCCGCAACCTGACCGAGGAAGCCGCGACGCGGCGTCCCGGGCGTGGAATCATCACTCATGGGGAACCTCCTGGTTTCAGCTGTGGATTTGGGTACTGCGAGCTGCACCAGAAGAAGGTACTGCGAAAGCAGAAGTGCACGAGGGGGTCATGGGTCATGGTGGTTGTCATCCTGAGCGGAGCGACCGAAGGTCGCGCAGTCGAGGGAGCGGAGCTCCGCCCCCTCGCTTCCCCGCAACAGCAGCGGGGCAGGCTGCTCAGGGTGACGCACCCTCCCCCTCCTCCTTATTCGTACTCCGACATCGGCGGACAGGTGCAGACGAGATTCCGGTCGCCATACGCGCTGTCGATCCGGCCCACCGTGGGCCACACCTTCCGGTCTCGCAGCCCGACAACCGGAAACGCTGCCTGCTCGCGCGGGTACGGCCGGTCCCAGCTGTCGGACACCACTTGCGACAACGTGTGCGGCGCTCCCTTGAGAACGTTCCGCTCGCGGTCGGCACTGCCACTCTCGACCGCGCGAATCTCTTCCCGAATCGCCAGCATCGCGTCGATGAATCGATCCAGCTCGGCCTTCGACTCCGATTCGGTCGGCTCGACCATCAGCGTCCCGGGGACCGGGAAGGACACTGTCGGCGGATGGAAGCCGAAATCGATGATCCGCTTGGCGATATCCTCGACCTCGATCCCGGCGCTCTGCTTGAAGCCACGGGTGTCGAGAATGCACTCGTGCGCGATGAGCCCATCGTGCCCTGAGTAGAGCAGGTCGTAGGCACCCGCCAGCCGCCGCGCGATGTAATTCGCCGAGAGGATCGCGATCCGCGTGGCGTCGGTGAGCCCTTCACCACCCATCAGCAGGTTGTAGATGAACGAGATCGGCAGGATTGACGCACTGCCCCACGGCGCCGCCGAAATCGTTCCGGACGACTGCGCGTGGCCGAGATCGATTACCGGGTGGCTCGCGAGGAACGGCACCAGATGCTTCGCGACGCCGATGGGGCCCATCCCCGGGCCGCCGCCGCCGTGCGGAATGCAGAAGGTCTTGTGCAGGTTCAGGTGACAGACATCCGCGCCGATGTCGCCCGGTCGGCAGAGGCCGACCTGGGCGTTCATGTTGGCGCCATCCATGTAGACCTGCCCGCCGTGCCCGTGCACTGTGGCGCAGATCTCCTTGATCGAATCCTCGAACACGCCGTGCGTCGAGGGATAGGTCACCATCAGCGCCGCAAGATTCGTCGCGTGCTCTGCCGCCTTCGCCTTGAGGTCGGCGACATCGATGTTCCCCTTCGCGTCCGATGCGACCACCACCACACGCATTCCGGCCATCACTGCGCTCGCCGGATTGGTGCCGTGCGCGCTCATCGGAATCAGACAGACATCGCGATGCAGATCGCCTCGGCCATGGTGGTAGCCACGAATCGCCATCAGGCCGGCGAACTCGCCCTGTGACCCGGCATTGGGCTGGAGCGAGACCGCGGCGAAGCCGGTGATCTCGCAGAGTTGTGCCTCGAGTCGATCGAACATCTCGGTGTAGCCGGCGGCCTGGTCGCGCGGCGCGAACGGATGAATGGCACCGAACTCGGGCCAGCTCACCGGCATCATTTCGGTGGTGGCGTTGAGCTTCATGGTGCACGAACCGAGGGGGATCATCGCGGCAGTGAGCGAGAGATCCTTCGCCTCGAGGCCGCGCATATAGCGCAGCATCTCCGTTTCGGAGCGATAACGATGGAAGACCGGGTGGGTCAGGAATTCACTGGTGCGGGCGAGTGAACCGAGTGATTCCGCGGCCGGAGTTCCGTCGAGCGTGTCGGCACTGCTGCCGAAACAGGCGAGCACGTCACCCACGTCGGCCGTCGTCGTGGTCTCATCGAGTGCGATCGAAAGCCGGGTCTGACCGATGCGCCGGAAGTTGATCTTCCGGAAGCGCGCAGCAGAGGTAACGGCAGCACACTTGTCGGCAGCCATCGTCACGGTGACGGTGTCAAAGAAATGCTCGTGATCAACGACGATGCCGGCCTTCTTGAGGCCACGCGCGAGACGCTGCGCGAGCGACTGCACCCGCGTCGCGATCTCGCGGATGCCCTCGGGGCCGTGCCATACCGCGTACATCGACGACATCACCGCGAGCAGTACCTGCGCGGTACAGACGTTACTGGTGGCCTTGTCGCGACGAATATGCTGCTCGCGCGTCTGCAGCGCCATGCGCAGTGCCGGGCGGCCATCGACATCCTTCGAGACACCGATGATGCGTCCGGGGAGGTGACGCTTGTAGGCATCCTTGGTCGCGAAAAAGGCGGCGTGCGGCCCGCCATAGCCCAGTGGCACACCGAATCGCTGCGAGTTGCCGACGGCAATGTCGGCGCCCCACTCGCCCGGCGGCGCCAGCAACGCGAGGGCAAGCAGGTCGGTCGCCACAGTAACCAGTGCACCGGCCGCGTGCGCTGCGTCACACACGGCACGCCAGTCGGGAACGTTGCCGTCGGTCGCGGGATACTGCAGCAGGCAGCCGACAGTGTTCGCTTCGAAAGCGAAAGCTGCCGGATCTCCGACCTTGATCTCGACGCCACGCGCTTCGGCGCGCGTCTTCACCACCGCAATCGTCTGCGGATGGCACGCGGCATCAATCAGGAAGATCGGCGTCCCTTCGTGCTTCACCACCGCGATGGTCATCGCCATCGCTTCCGCAGCGGCGGTGCCTTCATCGAGCAGCGACGCATTCGCGACGGGGAGCGCGGTCATGTCGCTCACCATCGTCTGGAAGTTCAGCAGTGCCTCGAGCCGCCCCTGCGCAATCTCGGCCTGATACGGCGTGTAGGCCGTGTACCAGCCGGGATTCTCGAGGATGTTGCGCTGGATCACTGGCGGCGTGAAGGTGCCGTTGTAGCCCATCCCGATATAGGAGCGGAAGACCTGGTTCTTCGCCGCGAGCGCGCGCATCGTCGCGAGCACTTCGTGCTCACCCTGGCCGGCCGGAAGCTTGAGCGGGTTGGCCATTCGGATCGACGCGGGGACGACAGCATCGATGAAGGCATTGAGAGTCGGGTAGCCGAGCGTATCGAGCATCGCCTGCACATCCGCCGACGTGGGGCCGATGTGCCGCGGTACAAACGTATTCTCCATCTATCCTCCAAAGGCGACGAGGCCCAGTGGGCCCCGTCGCATCGTTCTCAACGCAACTCAGTGATTCGCGATCAGGTCCTTGTAGCCGGCCGCGTCTCGCAGCAGGGTCAGATCCGAGGGCTTGGTGACCTCGATCTTGATCAACCATCCCGCGCCGTAGCAATCGGCGGCGACGGTCTCGGGCGCATCGGTGAGCGTTTCGTTGACGGCGATGACCTTGCCGGTCGCCGGCGCGAAGAGTTCGCTCACGGCCTTCACCGACTCGATCACGCCGAACGCCTTCCCGGCCTCGACCGTGGAGCCAACCGCGGGGAGTTCCACGAACACGATGTCGCCAATCTGCTCGACGGCGAAGGCAGTGACGCCGACGGTGCCGTCAGTGGCCAGCCATTCGTGTTCGACGGAGTACTTGAGGTTTTCGGGGACGGACACGTCGATCTCCTCGCTCAGGTCGCGCGCTTGTAGAACGGCAGGGCCACCACTTCGGCGGCCACTCGGGTATTGCGGACTCCCACCTCGACGGCGGTGCCCACCGCGGCGTGTTCCGGCGGCAGATACGCCATCGCGATCGGGGCGCCCACAGTCGGCGATGTGGTCCCGCTGGTGACGGTGCCACAGGCGTCCGACGCGGCGGGAAGATAGACCGGATAGCCGGTCCGGGCGATGCCTCTACCGGTCAGTTTGAGCCCGACCAATTGCTTCCCGGGATGCTCCTTCGAGGCCTCGAGCGCGCTGCGGCCCACGAAGTCGCCCGGCTTGTCGAGCTTCACGACCCGGCCGAGTCCGGCCTCGAAGGGCGTGGTCTCGCGGGTGAGTTCCTGGCCATAGAGCGGCATGCCGGCCTCGAGCCGCAGGGTGTCGCGGGCACCGAGCCCGACCGGCACCAAGCCACGATCCTTGCCAGCGGCGAGCAGCGCGTCCCACACTGTAACGCCATCGTCCCAGAGTACAAACAATTCGAAGCCGTCTTCGCCGGTGTACCCAGTGCGCGCGAGCAAGGCCGGAATACCGCACGCAGTGGTCTGCACCGAGGCGTAGTACTTGAGGGTCGAGAGGTCGAACGGGGTGAACGGCTGGAGGATTTCGGCGGCCTTCGGCCCCTGGATCGCGACCAGCGAGGTCCGCATGGTGGCGTCGTCGAGCGAGGCATCGAAGCCGACGATCCGCTCGCGCAGCGCGGCCGAGACGGTGTCCACATTGGAAGCGTTGGCGACCACGAGATAGGAGGTATCGCCGAGGCGGTAGACGATCAGGTCGTCCATGACCGAGCCGTCTGGGGCGCAGATCATCGAATAGTGCGCCCGGCCCACCGCCAGCTTGCTCGGCGCGGTGACCAGCGCGGCATCGAGGGCGCGGTCGGCTTCGGCGCCCTTGATATAGAGCTCACCCATATGGGAGAGGTCGAAGAGGCCGGCGGCGTTGCGGACGGCGTGGTGCTCTTCGACGAGCCCGGCGTACTGCACCGGCATTTCCCAGCCGGCGAAGGGGATCATCCGGGCGCCAAGGGCGCGGTGACGGGCATCGAGGGCGGTCTGGTGCACGGGCGCCGATCCAGTTCGGGGAGATGAATTCGGGCGAAAAGATATCACCTTGACCGCTATCTTTCCCGTTCCCTCTCCCCCGAGCACTCGAATGCGCCACGCCGCTGTCGCTGCTGCCCTCGCCGGTCTTTCGCTTACCACACCACTCATCGCCAACGCGCAACTCTCACGGCCCAAGATCGATACGGTCGGCGGGCACGTTGTGCGGGTGATGAATCCGGGCCCGACGGCGTGGGTGGACACCAACGGCTGGAAGCTGGTGCTCGAGCGGACGATTCAGCCGAAGGACGGGGAGCCGGGGGAGCTGGAGAATCCGACGGGTGTGATCCTGCTCCGCGACGGCCGAACGGTGGTGTATCAGCGGGCCCCCGCCCGTCTCCGGCTCTACGATGCCCAGGGCCGGTTCGTGCGGGATATCAGTCGCGAGGGAGAAGGGCCGGGGGAAATTCGCCGGCCCCTCGTGGGCGTGTACGGCGATACCGTCGTGGCGTTTGATGCAGGTCGCGGCCGAGCCACCTTATTGACGCTTGAAGGAAAGCGGGTCCGCGAGTTTCTCACCAACACTCACGCCGATGGTCCGCCAATTTCGCTCGACGCTCGCGGCCGACTTCGCGTTGAACGTGGCCGCATTGTCGGCGATGCGGTCCGAAAGGAATGGTTCTACTTCGATCCCGTCGGGAAGCAACTCGACTCGATCGTGCCTCCAGAAGCGGGGCCGTACAAAGGCTGGGTGGTCAAGTCGAACGGCGGTATCGGGACCTATGGAATTCCGCTGGCAGCCAACACCCAGTATGCCTTCCGCAATGACGGAACGATTCTCTACGGAGCTTGGGATCGGTACGCGTTTGTGTTGAGTCGACACGGCGCGGATACGACGTTGATCTTCGGCCGCTCTGGTGTCGCGCCGACACCCATTTCGTCAGGCTTGAGAGACTCGCTCTTCACGCTCAGCACCGGGAATCCGGAAGTCGCTGCGATCGCATCCAAGCGTGATATCCCCACCAGTTTTCCGCTCTGGAACGATGCCGCGTTTGACGGCAGCGGCAATCTTTGGGTCTCCGCCGGTTTGGCGAGGTTGCGAAACCTTCATTTTGATCTCTTCTCCCCTGCGGGCCGCTACCTCGGTGCCGTTCCGGCTCCCTTCGCGAGCGCCGCTCGTGCCTCCTGGTCCACCGACCGCGTCGCCGTCATCGACACCGACGACAACGATCTGCCGCGGGTCCGCATCTATCGCATTGACCGGCGCGGGAAGTAGTGCGTCGTGCCCGGTTGGCTGCGGCCGTTGCACTCACCGCCTGCGGAGCCGGCAACTATGCCCTTGCCACGGCGAAAATCGACACCCTCCCAGGTGGCATCGTGCGGGTGCGGAACGACGGCCCGACCGCGTGGAGCGACACCAACGGCTGGAAAATCGTTCACGTTGCTGCAGTTCGAATTGCCGCGGGTTCGCCGGGAGAACTGACCCTCCCGTTCACTCCCGCGATTGCCAGAAGTGGTGACCTGCTGGTGCTCGATCGACGGCCAGCCAGTATCAAGGTGTTTGCACCCGACGGCAGCTGGCTACGAACCATCGGACGCGAAGGCGCCGGGCCAGGCGAATTCCGGAATCGCGCCCTTATCGCTGCGACTGCGGGAAAGGTCTTTGTCCTCGACCGCAGCACCAGTCGGGTCATCGTCTTCGATTCGGTCGGAGCGCTCGTTGCGGAGCGCCCCGTCACCGACGGGGTCGTCCTCGACGGCATCGCTGCCGCCGGCGCAGAATCGATCATCCTCGACGGACGAGTCGGATCCCGGCAATCGCTGGTCTGGCTCAACGATTCGCTCGTTGAACAACATCGGGCAACACTCCCCGCAGCCTTGCCTGAGGCGATGTGGAGCCCCTGTGCCCTGGTCATTCCCTTTCAGCCGAGCGTCCTGGGGATCGGCCGAAGTGATCATACCGCGATCTGGGGCCGCACCGACTCCCTGAAGCTCCTGGTGACTCGCACAGGGAGCGACACCACCCGGATCATCGAGGCAGTGTTCACAGCGCCGGAGGTGACCGATGCTGACCGGACGAGGCTCTTCAGTGGCCCGGGGTCGATTTCGGCCGAGTGCCCGGTCGCCAGGGCCGCTGATCTCCCGGCACGGAAGCCTCTCTGGCGCGACTTGCACCACGACGGCCAGGAGAATGTCTGGGTCGAGCTGACACCGGATGTCGGGAAGCGGCAGTACGCTGTGTTCTCGCCAGTGGGTGAGTTCCTTGGCCGCGTTCCCGACCCGTTCGATCCAGACCAGAACACCTTCTGGCTCGGTGATGTTGCACTGGAATTCGAAACGGCCGGGGACGGCAGCGTTACGATTCACCGCTGGGAAGTGCGGCGTAGCCGGTAGGCAGAGACAGCGCTTTCACGACGAGCTGCGAACCTCAAGCATCGTTGAATCGAGATGTATCTCCGAGACCAGCTCCCTCGACTTCGCGCCTTCGGCGCCACGCTCAGGATGACACGAATGACCAGGCAGCCCACCGGACAGTTCCTTCGACTTCGCAACGACTTCGTCGTTGCTTCCCTTCGACAGGCTCAGGGCAGGCTGCTCAGGATGACAGCACTGGCGTGGCTCGCCGCCTGCGGCACCGCCGGCGAAGCCGAAGTCGCCCTCAACGTCCCCAAGGTCGACACGCTCCCCGGGGGCATCGTCCACCTCGTCAACACCGGCCCCACCGCGTGGCGCGATACCAGCGGCTGGCGCTGGGTCGCCGGCGCCACCATCAACCCCGACGAAGGTTCGCCTGGCGAACTGGGTGACATCTCCACCCTGACCATCGGCGACGACGGCACCGTGTTCGCGCTGCAGAGGAAGCCGACGACGATCAAGGTCTTCGGCCCCGACGGCGCGTTCCTGCGGGATATCGGCAAGGAGGGCGATGGGCCGGGTGAACTTCGGGATGGTTACATGGGAATGCGCGGCGACACCATCCTCTTCCAGAGCCCGGGCGCCACGCGACTCTCCTACTTCCTCACCAGCGGCACCTTCGTGAAGTCGGTGCCGTCGCCGTGCTGCTATTTCTGGCCGCGGCTCACCGCCGACAGCGCTGGTCGCGTCTGGGTGCCGGGTTCGGGCAAGAACGACAAGGCCGCCTGGTTCCGCTTCAAGATGGACGGCACCATTGCCGACACCTTCGAGATGCCGGCGCAGGACGATTTCCGCAAGATGAAGACCTGGACAGTGACACTCAAACGCGGCAGCAACTCGATGTCGATGGTCACCGGCGTCCCGATGCAGCCGAGTACGTCGTTCGAGCCGCGCGTCGATGGGATGATCGTGGGCGGCAACAGCACCGCCTACCGCTTTGCGCTTCTGCGCGGCGCCGCTGACACGGTCCGGATCTTCGAAGCATCGGCCCCCACAGTGGCGATGTCGGCCGCCTGGCGCGACTCGATTTTCAATGCAGCCACCGCCCATAACGATCCGGACTTCCAGAAGTCACTGCGCGCCTCGGCCAAGAAGGAAGACATCCCCACTATCTGGCCCGTGTGGACGCATATGTCGCTCGATGGCGCCGGACGCCTCTGGGTCGCCCTCCCGGGCGATGGGGGCGAAGTGAGTCGCCTCCAGGTCTTCGACCGCGACGGCAAGCTCCTCGGCGATGTGCCGACCCCGAACCGGAAAATGTTCAAGAACGCGGCATGGGGTCGCGACTGGCTCGCCGTGGCCGACGAAGACGCCGACGGCCGGCCGGTGATCAAGACCTATCACCTGCAGACCACCCGTAAGAAATGACTTCAGCGTGAAGCGTCGCACGGTGTGGCCATTCCTGTTCGCGTTGCTCACCGGCTGCGCGGGCCACGCCAGACCCGTGATTGACACCCTCCCCGGCGGGATCGTGCGGGTGAGGAACACCGGGCCAACGGTATGGCGTGACACTTCGGGTTGGCGGTGGATCCCAACAGCAACGATCGACGTCTCAAAGGAGAGCCACAGAGGCAAGGCGGAGATCGTTGCAATGGCATGGCGCGACGATGGCACATTGTACGTGCTCGGGCCGTCCAGAAACGCGATCCGCGTCTATGGAGCCAACGGCGGACTCCTGCGGAAGCTTGGGCGCGACAGGGACACGGTAGCACGTGCACCTGGCGCACCTGTCGCCCTCTCAGTCGATTCATTCGAAGACAACGACGACCCCTTCGGCTGGGGCGAACTGGTCGAATTCACCCCAGCCTCCGAGTCGTGGCAGGGTGGTCTCATCGCGGTCCGCAGCGACACCCTCGCCGTCCAGTATCGCCTTCACTCGCCGCTACGAATCCTCGGATCGAATGGCAACCTTCTCGCAGAACCCGAGGATTTGCTCGGCCTTGCATGGCAGCCACTCACCATCGATTCACTCGGGCGTCTGTGGTTGCCGAGCACTCCTGACTCGTCGCGTTCTGCCTGGATTCGAGTGCGGATGAATGGGGAGGTCATCGACACCATTTCGGCACCGTTGGATAGTTCGCCGGCGAGGCCCGGGGACTGGTGCGCTTATCTGTTCGTTCCGGACGGTGTAGGATCGCAATGCGTGGTCGCACCGCACCGGCCACTCGCAATAGCAATCCCTCGCATCGACGGTTTGATCATCGCTGGCAATACCGTGAACTACCGGTTCGCCGTCCTGCGCAGCATGAGAGACACCATCCGTGTCTTTGACGCGCCGGCGACGACGTTCACGCTCTCCGACGCTCAGCTCGACTCACTCATTATCCTGAAAACCACCTCGACGGACACCGCCGCTCAACGCGAGTGGCGCGCCCAAGCCAAGCGCTCCGACATTCCACGGACCACCCTTCCATGGAGCCAGATGGCCCTCGACGGCGATGGTCGGCTCTGGGTCGGGGTGCCCGACTGGACCGGAAAAGTCATCCGCCTTCAGGTCTTCACTCGCGAGGGGGTTCTACTCGGTGACGTGCCACCCCCCAGCACCGAGATCTTCGGATTAGCAGCCTGGAGTCGTGACCGCCTCGCCGTAGTGGAGAAGGAGGCGAGCGGCAAGCAAGTCATCAAGACTTTTCACTTGCAGACCACCCCGCCCAAGTGACGCCCCCGTAGCGCGTAACGGTCGGGCGCCCCGACGCATCTAACCTCTCTGGCACCATCCCCACCATCGCCGGAGCGCCTCATCGTGCTGTCTCGCATCGCCGCCGCCTCCCTGCTGCTTCCCCTCGCGGCCTGCGGCGGTTCCGCCATCGCCGACTCTGGCAAGGTGAAGGTCGATACCCTCCCTGGCGGCATCGTCCGCACGATCACCAGCGCACCGATCGACTCGGGCCGCTGGAGCCTCGAACTCGAGCGCACTGTCCAGCCTGCCGAGGGCACTCCTGGCGAACTCTCGGCACCCGGCGACCTGGCGCTCCGCGAAGACGGCACCCTGTTCGTGGCCGAAGGCGATCTGCATCAAGTGCGATCGTACGATACGACCGGCGCGCTGATTCGCACCTTCGGTCGCAATGGCGAAGGGCCGGGAGAGTTCCGCAGTGCCTACATCGCCGTCCACGGCGACACACTGGTGGTGCAGGACCCGCAGGCCGCCCGGCTCACCACCTTTCGTGTAAGCGATGGCACGTTGCTCAACACGCGCGCTTCGGTCTGTTGCAACTACGGCAGCATCGGCATCGACGGCACCGGTCGCGCGGTGCTGCGCACCATCGTACGTCCCGATACCACGCGCCCAACCAGTGGCTTCGCACGTGCAGCACTCGACGGCGCTACGATCGACACAGCGACGGTCACCGATCACCCACGCGAGACCGCCGAGAGCAAGCGCTGGCTCGTGCGCGAAGGGAAGCTGGTCCGGATGGAAATGCAGGTGCCGTTCCAGCCCGCCGACCTGCATTTCGCCGATCCGCACGGCGGCTTCCTCAGTGCGTGGACCGGTGAATACCTGCTGCGCACCTCGCGGAACGGCAGCGACACGACGGCGATCTTCGGCCGGCCACGCTCGAACGCTCCGGTGACGGCAGCAGAAAAGCAGGCGATCATCGAGGAACGGGTCTCAAGCAACAAAGCCTACTGGCCCGAGGCCACCTTGCGCGCGTCGTTCGTTGCCGACGCCATCCCCAACGAGCGTCCTGCGTTCGACTGGGTCGCCACAGATGGCAGCGGTCGCCGCTGGGTGCGGCGGTCGAGTGCCGATACCAGCATCGTGCGCTTCGACCTCTTCAGCGCCGATAACAAGTGGCTCGATGTGGTGAGTGTCCCCGGCAATGGCTGGCCCCGCGCGCTCTACACTGCGACGTCGTGGAGTCGCGATCACGTTGCCGTGCTGCTCGAAGACGAGGGCTCGCGCCCGATCGTGAAGATCTATCGCATCAAGCACACGGAGAAGTAACCATGCGCTGCCCACTCCCGATGGTGCTGCTCCTCGCCGCGGCCTGCAACAGTGCCGGTGCGAAGGTCGCGCTCAATGTACCGGCCATCGACACGCTGCCAGGCGGGATCGTCCGCGTTCGCAACAGCGGGCCGACGGAGTGGGCCGACACCAGCGGCTGGAAGCTGGTGCTCGAGCACACCTTCACGATGGCCGACGGATCGCCGGGGCAGCTCAACGACCCCGGCGCCATCGTCGTTGACAGCAAAGGCAATTTCTACATCCTCGACCAGAAGCCGGCAACGATCAAGGCCTATGGCTCCGATGGCGCGTTCCTTCGCACCATCGGGAAGGATGGCAGCGGACCGGGCGAGTTCCGTCAGTGGGGTCTGTTGATGATCGCCCACGATACGCTCGTGGAGCATGACCCGCGGCAGTCGCGCACCTCGCTCTTCACCACCGATGGCCAGTTCATCCGTGTCTGGCTCACGCTCTGCTGTCACTCGCGGCCAGTGAGCGCCGATGACAACGGCCTGATCTCGATTCCAGGCAGCATCAAGATCGACACCACCGCTGGCCGCAAATCACTCTTCGCCGGTGCCGGCTTCGTCCGCTTCCGCCTGGACAGCACGGTGGCCGACACCGTCCTTTTCCCCACCGAACCCGTGCGCAAGCTCTGGGAATTTCACAACAAGCAGAACAACTCGAGCTGGTCGATTCCCTTCACGGCGGGCACGTCATCGCGCCTCGATCGTGCCGGGCGATTCGTCTGGGCCGATCAGGAGAACTACCGCTTCATCATCTCGAAGACCGGGCTCGACACCACCCGCATCTTCGAATCGGTGCCAGGACCAGTCGCGACGATTCCGGATTCACTCCGCAAGGAACAGTTCGACAGCTACACCAAGGGGAATCCTGATCTCCGCGGCATCGCGAAGATGGCAGACATTCCCACCGTCTATCCGGCCTGGACCACCTTCGTGGTTGACGGCGCCAACAACCTCTGGGTCCTGCTGCCAGGTGCGAAGGGCCCGGGCACCTTCTGGGACGTCTTCACGGCCGACGGTACCCTCCTCGGCCGGGTGCCGGCCACCTTCTCCGAACCGTGGCGAACCTTCTGGACGCGAGACCACGTCTATTCGGTGGAAGACGACGAGTCGACCGGCAGCACGGCCATCAAGGTCTACCGTATTGACAAGGGCGGGAAGCGCTGAGGGTGTAAGGAACGACACACCTTCTTCATATCTCAGCAGTAGCATCGAGGGGTTCGTGGCCGGGGACCCCCTCCCCTCGCAGCCCCATTCCGGAGCTATCTTGAAGCTCAATTTCCCCCAACTCCGAGCCCGATGCGCACCCCCCTCGCGCGTTCGTCGCCCCAGATTTCCTTCCGCCGGCCCCGAGCCGTGCGTCTCTCTACTCCTCTCGTGCATCCCCCGGGGGCTGGCGTCTTTTCGCCGGCCACTCGACACCCTGTGAGGCCTTCGATGAAGCCTGCTCGTCCGCTCGCCGTCCTTTTCCTCGCCGCGATCACATTCGGCGCCTGCAAGAAGAAGGATGACGCCGCGGCCAACGGGCCTCCGGCCGATTCGACCAAGGGGGCCTCGACGCTCGCCCTCGATGTCGTGGGCGAGCCGGTGCGAAAGGGTGACCTCGTCCTCACGGTGACTGCCACGGGCCAGATTCGCTCCGACGCCGTCTCCAACCGGAAAGCCGAAGCGACTGGCACGGTGGCCGAAGTCCTGGTGCGCGCGGGTGATCGGGTGAAGCGCGGGCAGGCGCTGGTGCGCCTCGACCCCAGGCCGCTCGACCTTGATGTTGCTGCGGCCGAAGCGCAGGTCTCTTCGGCCCGGGTGAAGTTCACCACCGAGATGAACGTCGATTCGATCGCGAGCGGCCAGGCACCGCCGGCTGCGCGCCGCGCGTACGCCCTCGCAAACTCGGGCCTCACCGGCGCCGAGGTGGCGCTCGACAAGGCAAAGCTCGCGCGCGAAAACGCGGTGATCACCGCTCCGTTCGATGGTGTGGTCGACAAGATCAACGTCGCCGTGGGTGATCGCGTCGGAAATGGCCAGGATATCGCGACCATCGTCGACCTGACCAATCTCCGCGTCGAAGCCGCCGTGCTCGAGCACGACCTGCCGCTCCTCCGCGTCGGCGGTGACGCGTATGTCACCATCGCTGCCGCGCCAGACAAGCCGGTGCGTGGCACCGTCGCCGCGATTCTGCCGCTGGTCGACACCGTGACCCGTGCCGGGCGCGCCGTGGTGCGCATCCACGGCGATGGCACGCTGCGCCCCGGGATGTACGCCGACGTCCGCCTCGAGTCGGCCCGCCTCCCGAACCGCATCGTGGTCCCGACCAAGGCGATCATCGAGCGCGAGAATCGGCCGCTGGTCTTCGTGGTGAAGGACGGACGTGCCGAGTGGGTCTATGTGAATCCGGGCCGCCGCTCGGTGAATGAGACCGAAATTCTTCCCGACAGCGCGAGCAATGAGATCCCGCTCAAGCCGGGCGACATCGTGCTCACCGATGGTCATCTCACGCTGTCGCACCAGGCGCCGGTGCGCCTGACGCGCAAGCGCGAAGCCGACCAGCCTCACTGACCGGGGCTCCCGCGTGTCCTTGAGTACTACGGCGCTCCGGCGCCCCGTCGCGACGATGTCGGCGACCCTCGCCCTGATCCTTCTCGGCGCAGTGTCGCTCGGCAAGATGCCGGTGTCGCTGCTCCCCGATGTCGCCCTGCCGGTGCTGACGGTGCGCACCGTGTACGATGGCGCGGCACCGGAAGAAGTCTCGCGCTTCATCGCCGAACCGATCGAAAAGGCCGTGGGCAACACCCCCGGCATGGTCGAGATGCGCTCGGTCTCGCGCAATGGCGAGGGCACCACGACGCTCCGCTTCTCGTGGGGCACCGACATGGCAAAGACCGTGTTGGCCGTGCGCGAGAAGCTCGATAACGCCCGCAACTCGCTCCCGACCACTGCCGCGCGCCCCACGCTGCTGACGTCAGACCCGGGTGAGCGACCGATCGCCGTGCTTGCGCTCACCGGCCCGGGAGATCTCCGCGCTGTCGCACGCGCCGCGCTCGACGTGCACGCTCGCCGGCTCGAGCAGATCACCGGAGTCGCGTCGGTGGCCGTGGTCGGCGAACCCGCAGATGAAATTCGTGTCGACGTTGATGCTGAGCGCATTCGTGCCCTCGGCCTCACCTCCGACGACGTCGCCAACGCGGTCAAGAGCGCCAACGCGATGGCGACCGGCGGCACCATCCGCCGCGGTCAGTTCCGCTTCCCGGTGCGCACCTTCACCGAACTGCGCGACCCGGCCGACATCCGGAACATACCGGTCGGCCCGTCGAGCAAGCATGTGGTGATGGGCGACATCGCGACCGTGACACCGGCCAGCGCCGACCCACGCACCATCGTGCGCCTCGACGGCGCCGAAGCCGTCGGGCTTGTGGTCTACAAGGACGCCGGCTCCAACACGGTGGCGGTCACCAAGGAGCTGCAGAAGACGCTCGACGTGCTGCGGAAGGAATTCCCGAAGGTCAAGATCCGCCTTGTCGCGGCGCAAGCGCAGTTCGTTCAGGACGCGCTCTCGAACCTGTCGCAGGAAATCATCGCCGGCGGCATTCTCTCGATCCTGCTGATCCTGGTCTTCCTGCGCGACTGGCGGATGTCGCTCGCCATCGGCCTGATGGTGCCGCTCTCGGTGCTGGTCTCGCTCACCCTGCTGCAGCTCTTCAACGTCACCATCAACATCCTCTCGCTCGGCGGACTCGCACTGGCCGTCGGTCTTCTCGTCGACAACGCAATCGTCGTCGCCGAAGCGACCGGGCGAATGCGCGATGAAGGGGTCGGCTTCTGGGAATCGGCACGCCTCGGCACCGAGGAAGTCGCCGGACCGCTCTTCGCCGGCACCCTCACCACGGTGCTCGTCTTCGGACCGATCGTCTTCGTGCAGGGGCTCGCGGCCGCGCTCTTCCGCGATCTCTCGATTTCCGTGGTACTGACCGTGAGCGCGTCGCTGGTGATGGCGCTCACGATGATGCCGGTGATGATGACGCTCGGCCATCGCCGCGAGCGCGGCGAAGAGGGCGGCGAACAGCTTGGCGAAAGCAGTGGTGCCGCAGAAGTCATCCCGAAGCACGCCGAGGTCGACAACCGCAAGCTGACGCGGTGGGGCCACGAACTCGCCGAGATGTACGAGGCGGGAATGGAGTGGTCGCTCAACAACCCGAAGAAGGTCTTCGTGACTTCGATCGCGGTGACTGTGGCCACCGTCTTCATCACCATGGCGCTTCCCCGCGAGATTCTGCCACAGGTCGACGAAGGGACGGCAGTGGCCGAGATGCGCCTCCCCGCCGGTACCGCGATCGAGGAAACCACCCGGCAGGCCGCCCGCATCGAAGCCGCCGCCGCGAAGCTCGGCAGCAAGGGCGTCTACGTGCGTGTGGGCGTCGCGTCGGACGAAGAAGTGCTTTCGGGTGCGGAGCCGGGTTCCGCCGGGACCGCTACCTTCGTGATCCCGGTCCCCGATGGTATGGTCGCGACGAAGTTCGCCGACGCGCTCCGCCGCGCCGTGCCCGACCTCGCCAACGGTTCGCTCTCGCTCGACCTCGCAGGGCAGTCGGAGTTCGGTTCACTGATCGGTCGCGAAGGGCGCTCGGTGAAGGTCGAAGTGATGGCTCCGAAGATCGAGACGGCAGCCGCCGCAGCGGAGCAGGTGCGCACGGCACTCTCGAAACTCAAGACCCTCGCCGACGTGCAGGATGCCTTTGCCGGTACCCAGCCGATCGTCGAGGTCACCCTGCTCCGCGACCGGATCGCCCAGCGGAACATCCAGATCAGCGCGGTCTCGAATGCGCTCAAGGGCGCCCTCGGTGGCGTGCCGGCCGGCGACCTGCGCGAGACCGATCGTCGCACCCCGATCCAGATCCGCTACTCCGGTCTCTCCAACGAGAACCTCGATGCCGCGCTCGCGAGCACGGTGCAGGGCGTTCCGGTGGGGCAGCTGGTGAGCATCCGCGAAACGCGCGCCCCGATCGAAGTGGTACGCATCGGACAGCGACCGGTCTCGGTCGTCGAAGGTGTGGTCGAAACCGGCGGCACTGCGAGGGCGGCGGCCGATGTCGAGAAGGCGATGACCGCACTCAAGTCACAACTCGACCCGTCGGTGGAGTGGGCGGTCACGGGCGCCGACACCGAACAGCGGAAGACGTCGCGCGAACTCAGCATCGTGGCGCTGCTCTCGGTGGCACTGATGTTCCTGGTGCTCGCGGGCGAGTTCGCCTCGTTCACCACGCCGCTGCTGATCATGACGACGGTGCCGCTCGCCGGCGCCGGCGGCATCATCGCACTCTGGATCACCGGTCAGTCGATCAACGCCGTCTCACTCATCGGTATCGTGGTGATGATCGGTATGGCCGACAACGAGGCGGTGGTCAAGCTCGATGCGATTCAGCGCTTCCGGGATGCGGGTCACCCGATTCACGAGGCGATCCTGCTCGGTGGCCGTCAGCGACTGCGCGCCATCGCGATGACCTCGCTCACGACCATCACCGGCGTCCTGCCGCTGGTGTTCAACTGGGGCAGCGGCGGTGCGCTCTATCAGCCGCTCGCAGCGGGCATCATCGGCGGTTCTGTCTCGGCGCTGCTGGTGACCTTCTTCCTGCTGCCGACCGCCTACGCCGTGATCGAACGACGCAAGGAACGGAAGGCGCTCGCTGCCGCGGCTGCGATGGAGGCGATGGCATGATCCACTGGGCCGCGACTCGCCCCGCCGTGGTCTGGGCCTTCGCGGCCGGGCTCGTTATTGCCGGCGGCGTGGCATTCACCAAGCTGCCACTGGCAACGAAGACCACGGTCGACCTGCCGACCATCAGCATCAGCGCCATCTGGCGCGGCGCGTCGCCTGAACTCACCGAGACCTACCTCACCTCGCCGATCGAGGCAGCGGTGCAGGGTGTCCACGGCGTCCGGAAGACCTCGTCCACCTCAAGCGAGCGTGGCGCATCGATCCGGGTGGAGCTCGATCCGGAAGCCGACATCACCATGGCGCGACTCGCGATCCTCGAGCGGATGGAAACACTGCGTCGCGAGCTTCCCGCCGCCGCGCAGAACACGGTCAGCGTCAGCAATTACGTCCCTGAGGAGCTCGACCAGCAGCCGTTGCTCGAGGTGAACATCACGGGCCCGTACACCCCTGGTGCATTGCAGCGGATATCGAAGGATCAGGTGCAGCCGCGCCTCGAGGCGTTGCCGGGCATTGCCGGCCTCGGCCAGAACGGTGGCGCGACCAACGGCGTGCTCCTCTCCTACGACCCGAGTCGCCTGCGACAGCTTGGCATCAATCCGTTCCTGCTGGTGCAGGCGGTGGATCAGGCCAAAGTTGTCGAAGCGCTCGGCGTGACCCGTGACGGTTCGACTGAGCGCCATGTCTCGCTCCGCGATGTGCCGCATGCCATCGAAGACCTCGAACGGCTGCCGATCCGCGGTCCTGGGGGCCAGGTGTACGCGTTGGGAGAGCTTGCGGCGATTCATCCCGAGGAAGACAGCCGCGGCAATTTCTATCGCCTCAACGGTCAGACGGCAGTCACCCTCTCACTGCAGCGGCAGGCAGGCGCCGACGCCATCAAGACCGCAGCTGCTGCGCGCGCCGTCCTCGCCGAGATTGCCCCGACGCTGCCGCCTGGGGTGCACCTGCGGATCGAGCGCGATGAGAGCATCGACCTCGACAAGGAACTCAACGACCTGCTGCTGCGCGGCGGGATCGCCTTCGCCGCCGTGCTCCTGGTGATGATGCTCACCCTGCGCGAGGTCGGCCGCTCCTTCCTCGTGCTCGGCAGTGCGGTGGTTGCGATCGCCGGCACCGCACTCGGCCTCTACCTCTTCAAGATTCCGGCAAATCTGCTGACGCTCGCCGGCCTCGCGATGGGAATCGGCATCCTGGTGCAGAACGGGCTCGTGGTGGTCGAACGGATGCGGATGGTGCCGAACACGCCCGAGGCGCGCGCTGCAGCCGGCTCGGCGATCGGCCCCGCAGTTATCGGCTCGACCCTGACCACCGCCGTGGTGCTCTTCCCATTCCTGTACCTGCAGGGCAATGCCCGCGCGGCCTTCATGCCGTTCGCCGCAGCGTTCACGCTGGCGCTGTTCTGGTCGGTCATCACGGCACTGGTGCTCGTGCCGGCCGTGGGCCGCGGCGGTGGCGGACAGAAGCGTGGCTGGAAGCGCCTCTCGCACGCCTATGAGCGCACGTCGTTTCACCTGCTCCGCTGGCGCTGGGCGACCATCACGCTCACGGTCGCGATCATCGGCGTGCTCACCTGGGGCTTCATCAAGAAGGTCCCGCGCAACAGCTGGGGTGGCTACTGGGGCGGCGGCCAGCGCACCACGGTCTCTGCGCGCGTGAGCTTTCCGCGCGGCTCCGACCCCGAAGACATTGAACGAATCGTCTCCGAGCTCGAGCGCGTCGCGGTGGGCCGCGAGGGCGTGGCGCTCGTCCGCTCGAACGGCAACGGGATGGGCGGTGGCGTGCTGGTGGAGTTCACGAAGGAAGGCGGCCTCACCGACATCCCCTGGGTGATCTCCGATGCGATGACGCAGCGCGCGGTCCTCATTGGTGGCACCGACAACGTAAGCGTCTCACCACCGCAGGGCCCCGGCTTCAACAACAGCTCCGGCGGCGGTTCGATCAACAAGCAGGTGAAGATCCTCGGCTATTCGTTCGAGGGGGTGAAGAAGGTCGCCGAGGACCTCAAGGCGCGCCTCGACCGGATTCCGCGCGTGCGCGAGGTCAACATCAATACCGCCGGCTGGTTCAATCGTGAGCGCGCCGTGTCGATCGCCCTCACTCCGGATCGGCAGGCGCTCGGCCGGATCGGCGCGACTGCGCAGGATTATGCCAGTAGTGTCGCGCGTGAAGTGCAGAACGCCTCGGGCGGCACCGAACTCGAAATCAACGGCGAGACCGTGACCGCCAACGTTCGCGCTGCGGGTTCGGCCTTCCGCCAGCTCGACCAGCTCCGTGCGGGGCAGGTTTCCAATCCCAACGGCGCACCGGTCCGGATCAGCGATGTCAGTTCGGTCGAGGAGGTCGAGGGACTCTCGCGCATCGAGCGTGAAGACCAGCAGTACGTCCGCATTCTGAGTTACGACTTCCGCGGTCCGCAGAAACTCGCCGACCGCACTCACAAGGCGTTCATGAGTTCGATCACCGTGCCGCCGGGCTACACCGTCAATGACGATCAGGGAAAGTGGGCCGACGACGAATCCTCGAAGGGACTCTGGCTCGTCTTCGGTATCGGCCTCGTGCTGGTGCTGCTCGCCGTCGCACTGGTCTTCGATTCGGTCTGGGCGGCCGGCATGGTCTTCCTCTCGCTGCCGATGGCACTGGCCGGCGTGGTCGCGGCCTTCTGGATCACCGGGAGCGCGTTCACGCGCGAGGCGGCGGTCGGTGTGATTCTCGTGGTGGGGCACGCGGTCAACCAGTCGATCCTGCTCATCGATGCGGTGTTGCTCGCGCGCCGTCGTCACGGCGGCAAGGCGACCGGCGCCGATGTGTTGCGCGCGATGATCGACCGCGCGGGCATGATCGTGATCGTCACCCTCACCACGACTGCCTCACTGATCCCGATGGCGTGGGGCACCGCCTCCGACACGATGTTCGGCGCCATCGCCCTCGCAATGGCTGGCGGGATGTTCGCGGGAACACTCGGCGCCCTCTTCCTCCTCCCCGCATTTCTACTGGGATTTCGGCACCGGAAGTGGGGGCGACGCCGGAAGAAGCCCCCCGCGGCACCGATGCTGGCCCCTGCCCCGGAGCTTGCAGGCAGCTGAGTCCGGGGTCGCAGCCGCCATTCAACAATTAGTATCCGGTGGACGTACGATGAGGGATCCCTTGGGGATCCCTCGATTCGGCCCCCGTGCACTGGATACTCCCTGATGCCACGACCCAATGATCTCGCCACGTATGCAGTACTTCTCGTGGTCGGGACTGCAGCCTGCACCAAGAAGAGCCCTGCCCCGTCCGCGCCTCCCCCGGTATCCGTTGCCTCAGCAACGCGTCAGGATGTCCCGCTCCTGGTCGAAGCGACCGGGACGGCCGAACCGACCCGTTCGGTCGCGATCGAGGCCCAGGTTGGTGGCGTCCTGACCCGAGTCGCCTTTTCCGAAGGCCAGCCGGTCACCGCCGGGCAGCTCCTCTTCGAGATCGATCCGCGACAATACCGGGCAGCGCTGAGCCAGGCCGAAGCGGCCCTCGCCCGCGACGCGGCGCAGGCCGCCGCCGTCCTGCTCGACCTCAAGCGGGTCGAAACGCTCTCGGCCCAACAGTATCTCACCCAGCAACAGCTTGATCAGGCGCGCGCCAATGCCGCGACCCAGACGGCGACACTTCGCCTCGATTCGGCCCAGGTCACCCAGGCGCAAATCAATCTCCAGCGCGCATCGATCACGGCCCCGATCAGCGGCCGCGCCGGCACCTTCCTGTTGCGCGAAGGGAACCTCGTGCGCGCCAACAGTGGCGAACCGATGGTGGTGATCAACCAGATCTCGCCGATCCGGGTGCGCTTCCCTGTGGCCGCCGACCAGTTCGATGCCGTGCGGCGTCGGGCCAGCGGCAGTCTCGTCGTGACCGCGACCGCCATCTCTGACTCGGCTGCCTCCGCGCCGCAGACCGGACGCCTCGTCTTTCTCGACAACGCGGTGGATCCGACCACCGGCACCGTAGCGCTCAAGGCCGAGTTCCCGAATCCGGGCGGCGTGCTCTGGCCGGGAGCGCTGGTGCGGGTGACGTTGCGCCTCGAGCTCGAACGGGGCGTTGTCGTGGTGCCGCGCGCCGCGGTGCAGAACGGTCAGTCGGGGACAGTGGTGTGGGTCATCGATTCAAGCAGCACCGCGCGCCTGCGACCGGTGCAGGTGCGCCGCACCACCGACTCGCTGGCGGTGCTCAACAGCGGCATTCATGAGGGTGATCGGGTCGTGATCGACGGGCAGCTCAAACTCGTCGACGGCAGCAAGGTCTCGGTGCGGGGTGCGGAGAAGTCGAAGTGAATCTCTCTGCGCCGTGGATTCGCCGGCCGGTGATGACGACGCTGATCATGGCCGGCCTGCTCGTGTTCGGCATCGCGTCGTATCAGCGCCTCCCGGTGGCCGACCTCCCTACCGTTGATTACCCCACCGTGTCCGTCAACGCCTCGCTTTCCGGCGCGTCGCCCGAGACGATGGCCGCGGCGGTCGCCACGCCGCTCGAGAAGCAATTCTCGACCATTGCCGGCCTCGACGCCATCACCTCGACATCGCAATCCGGTGCGACCTCGATCACGCTGCAGTTCGGTCTCGATCGCAGCGTCGACGCGGCGGCCGCCGATGTGCAGGCGGCGATTGCCCAGGCGCAGCGCACCCTGCCGCGCGACGTGCTGCCGCCGTCGTACCGCAAGGTCGACCCGTCGGCCGCACCGATCATTCTCTTCGCGCTGACTTCGCCTACACTGCCACTCGCGACCCTCGACAACTACGGCCAGACCGTCATTGGCCAGCGACTCTCCACGGTTGCCGGCGTGGCGCAGGTCCAGGTCTTCGGCTCGCAGAAGTACGCGGTTCGCATCCAGCTCGACCCGCAGGCGCTTGCGGCGCGCGGCGTCGGCATCGACGAGGTTGTCACCGCGATCGGCGACGGCAACGTCAACCTCCCCACCGGCATTCTCTGGGGCACCGACAAGGCCTACGCGGTGGAGGTCGATGGTCAGCTGCGCAACGCGGCAGCACTGCGCCCACTGGTTGTGGCGTGGCACGGTTCCTCCCCTGTCCGGCTCGGTGACCTCGGCCAGGTGCTCGACAGCGTGCAGGACACCAAGGCAGCGGCGTGGTACAACGGCACCCGCGGCATCGTGCTCGCGGTGCAGCGGCAACCCGGCACCAATACCGTTGCCGTGGCGCAGGCAGTCCGCGACGAGATGGCGCGCCTCGGCAGCCAGCTGCCCCCGTCGGTGAAGGTCACCACGATCTATGACCGTTCGGTGTCGATTCAGGATTCGGTGCACGACGTGAAGTTCACGCTCTACCTCACGCTCTTCCTCGTCGTCTGCGTGATCTTCGTCTTCCTGCGCAACGTCTCTGCCACCATCATTCCGTCCCTCGCGCTGCCGATGTCGCTCATCGCGACCTTCGCCGCGATGGACATGCTGGGCTACTCGCTGGATAACCTCTCGCTGATGGCGCTCACGCTTTCGGTGGGGTTCGTCGTCGACGACGCGATCGTGATGCTCGAGAACATCGTCCGTCACACCGAGATGGGGAAGGACGTCCGGACCGCGACCTTCGACGGGTCATCAGAGATCGGCTTCACGATTCTCTCGATGACGCTCTCGCTCGTGGCCGTCTTCATTCCCATCGTCTTTCTCGGCGGGCTGATCGGTCGGCTCTTCCGCGAATTCGCCATCACCATCAGCGTCGCCATTCTCGTGTCGGGGTTTGTCTCGCTCACCCTCACACCAATGCTCTGCTCGCGCTTCCTGCGGATGCAGGCGCACGGACACGGCGCGCCCGAAGCGAAGGGCATCCTCGGCCGACTCTTCGCCTTCACCGAGGGCGTCTACAGCGGCGCGTTGAACTGGTACGAACGGACCCTGCACAAGGTGATGGCGCGCCCTCGCCTCACGCTCGCCTTCTCGGCACTCGTCCTCGTACTCACCGTCGGGCTGGCGCGGTACGTCCCCAAGGGCTTCATCCCCAGTGAAGATCAGGGCCAGTTGCGGGTCACCACCGAAACGGCGGAGGGGTCATCGTTCGAGACGATGATGCGGCACCAGGTGCTCGCGATGGACATCATCAAGAGTGACAGTCGTGTGACTGGCTTCTATTCGGCGGTTGGCGGTGGTGGTGGCGGCGCTACCTCGAATCAGGGGCGGATGATCCTTCACCTGGCCGATCGCGCCGACCGCGACGTTTCAGCCGACCAGCTTGCCCGTGAACTCACGGCCAAGCTGGCCAAGGTGCCTGGCCTGCGTGCCTTCGTGCAGAACCCGCCGGTCATCAACATCGGCGGCCGGCAGTCGAAGAGCCTGTACCAGTACACCCTGCAGGGCTCCGACATCGACGAGCTCTATCAGACGGCGCAGGTGCTGGAGGGAAAGCTGCACGACCTGCCCGGGCTTCGCGACGTGACCAGCGACTTGCAGATCAAGAATCCGCAGGTGCGTGTCGATATCGACCGCGAGCGCGCTTCGGCGCTCGGCGTCACGATGGAGCAGGTGCAGACCGCGCTCTACAATGCCTATGGCGCGCGTCAGGTCTCGACCATCTACACCGATGACAACCAGTACTGGGTCGTCCTGGAGTTGCTGCCGCAATACCAGCACGACCTGTCGGCCTTGTCACTGCTCTCGGTCCGCGGGAAGTCGGGCAACCTGGTTCCGGTGAACGCACTCGCGAAGATCACCGAAGGCGTCGGGCCGCTCACGGTGAACCACTCGGGCCAGCTCCCTTCAGTGACGCTGTCGTTCAACCTCGCGCCGGGTGTCGCCATTGGCGATGCCGTGACCGCTGTCGACAACCTCGGCCGGCAACTGCTGCCGCAGTCGATCACGGCAGCGTTCAGCGGGACGGCCCAGGCCTTCCAGGATGCTCAGCGCGGGCTCTCGGTGCTGTTGCTGCTGGCGATCGTGGTGATCTACATCGTGCTCGGCGTGCTGTACGAGAGCTTCATTCATCCGCTGACGATTCTCTCCGGGCTCCCCTTCGCCGGTTTCGGTGCGCTGCTCACGCTGGCCATCTTCCACATGGATCTCTCGGTCTATGCCTTCGTCGGCATCATCATGCTGATAGGCCTCGTCAAGAAGAACGCGATCATGATGATCGACTTCGCCGTGGAGGCCGAACGCATGCACGGCAAGGCACCGCACGATGCGATTGTCGAGGCCTGCCTCGTCCGCTTCCGGCCGATCATGATGACCACGATGGCCGCCCTGATGGGCACCCTTCCGATCGCCCTTGGTGCCGGGGCCGGGGCCGAGTCGCGTCGTCCCCTCGGCGTGGCCGTCGTAGGTGGCCTCGCCTTCTCCCAGTTGATCACCCTCTTCGTGACGCCCGTGGTCTACGTCTGGCTCGACCGCTTCCGGAAGCGTGATGAGGTGACGACGGGGAACTGACGGCCGACGGTCCCGTCGGGCTCTTGCCCCGGCGGTGCGGAGGGCGCAATGCTTGTGGCACACCCCGACCGGGAGTGTCTCGATGCTACGATGGCTGCTCGCCTCGTTGTTGCTCACGCCGTCGTTCGCCGCCGCGCAGGACCTTACCCCCGAAATCGGGGAACTGCGTCGACGCGTTGCCGCCATTCGAAGCAGTCTCCCAGCCATCACCGAGGCCGCGGAGTATGCCGCGCGCATCTTTGGTGCCGACTCCACCGCGCGCTTTCTGGTTCCGAAAGGATTCGACGCTGCCGCGTGGATGGAGTGGTACTGGCGTGCCGGTGGACCACCGGAGACTGGAAACGCCGATGATCCGGCAGCTCGTGGAGTGGTAATCCTCCCGATCCGCTCCTGGGATCAGGGGCTCGCTGCCGCGATGCTCGTGGAGCGATACCTCGGTCAGGGGCGACCCGTCGTGACCATCGGATCAACAACGGATCGGCCGACGCTTCGACTGGGACAGCGGGTGCTCGACAACGGGGCACCCGATGGCTCAAGCTCCCACGCCGCGATGAACGGGGTCGCAAACATCATTGTGGGTTGGACACTCTACGTCGAGTTCGTTGCCGCTGCGACGCGCGGAGGGTGGCAAGCAGGCTCGTACCGCTCCGTGCTCGCGCCGGGGGCAGAGGGCTTCAACGGCGGGGTCCGGTTCAGGATGTTCACAGCACCGGAGCCGCCGCGTGTGGCTGCCGGAACCCTTGGCGCGGCCTACCTGGATGCGATCGATGCCATTCTTGCTGCGGATGCCACGCTCAGCCACCAGGCCCTGGTCCGCCGGGCCGCTGACTCACTCCGCGCACGCCGAGCCCGCGGTGGGCAATTGCTGGTGGCGACGTGCGGCCACTATCTCTCGGATGAGCTGCCACGCGACTCCGTCGGCTCGCCTTTTCGGCACGTCGAGTGGCGGTGGGACATTGCCGGCAAGCTCCGAGAACGGGAAGCACGCGCGGGCGACGGTATGCTCTGGCTCGGCTACGCCAACTATGACTGCCCCAACGTCGCCGTCGCCGACATCTTCCAGGATGCCGGACTCGGGGTGGTGGCCCTCAGCCGGGACATCGCGCCAACACGACCAAACGTGATGGTCCAGCTGCCGATGCAGTTCCCGGCACTGGATGCCGCCGTCAAGGTCCCCTTTCCCCCGGGCCTGATCGGGGCCACCGCGTCGGTGGAGCTGGGATTGCACTACCTCTGGATCAAGCGGCTGGTCGGGGGTCAGCGCACCCCGCCGTAAGGCATCCCCTAAGCTGTGACATTGCAACAACTTAGAACCGTGCCACCCCCCTTCATTTGCGGGGGTGGAACGGCTATATTTCGCTGTTTCCGTCCGCCTCGCGCGACGATCGCCGACTCCCCGTACTCCGGACCCAGATGACCGCGCCGAATTCCCGCGAACGCATCCTCCCGCGCCTCATCGAAGACGAGCTGCAGCAGTCGTTCATCAACTACTCGATGAGCGTCATTGTCTCGCGCGCGCTGCCCGATGTGCGCGACGGCCTCAAGCCGGTACATCGCCGCATTCTCTACGCGATGAACGAGCTCGGCCTGATGCCCAATCGCGCCTACAAGAAGTCGGCGACGGTCGTGGGCGACGTGCTCGGCAAGTATCACCCGCACGGCGACTCCTCGGTGTACGAAGCGCTCGTGCGCATGGTGCAGACCTTCTCGCTGCGGTACCCGCTGGTCGACGGTCAGGGAAACTTCGGCTCGGTCGACGGCGATCGCGCGGCAGCCTATCGATACACCGAGGCGCGACTCACGCGCATCGCCCTCGAGATGCTCGAGGACATTGACAAGAACACCGTCAATTTCATTCCGAACTTCGATGACCAGCGCGAAGAGCCGTCGGTGCTGCCGGCCAAGCTCCCGAACCTGCTGATCAACGGGTCGAGCGGCATTGCCGTCGGCATGGCGACGAACATCCCGCCGCACAATCTTCGCGAGGTGGCCAAGGCCATCGCCGCGCTGGTGAAGCATCCCGAGTGCACCACCGACGACCTCCTCCAGCACATCAAGGGTCCCGACTTCCCCACCGGTGGCTACATCTACGGTGAACACGGGATCCGCGACGCCTACGAGACCGGCCGCGGCAAGGTGATCATGCGCGCACGCGTGCGCATCGAGGAGAACGAGCGGACCGGCAAGAACGCGCTGGTGATCACCGAGTTGCCGTACCAGGTCAACAAGGCCAACCTCGCGATCGCGATTGCCGACCTGGCCTCCGAGAAGCGGATCGAAGGGATCACCGGCGTTCGCGACGAGTCCGACCGCGAGGGCATGCGGCTTGTCGTCGAGCTCAAGCGCGATGCGATCCCGCAGGTCGTGCTCAACGGGCTCTACAAGCACACCGCAATGCAGAGCACCTTCGGCGTCATCAACCTCGCGCTGGTCAACGGCGCGCCGAAGGTGATGCCGCTCAAGGAGATCCTGCAGCACTTCATCGACCACCGCCACGTCATCATCGTGCGGCGGACCGAGTTCGATCTCGCCGAGGCGAAGAAGCGGGAACACATCCTGCGCGGCCTCAAGATCGCCGTCGACAACATCGACGAAGTCATCGCGATCATTCGCTCCTCGGCCGACACACCGACCGCCGACACCCGGCTGCGCGCGCGCTTCGGCTTCACCGAGGCGCAGAGCGATGCCATCCTCAACATGCGGCTCGCACGGCTCACCGGCCTCGAGATCAGCAAGCTGGAAGCCGAACTCGCCGAAGTGCTGGCGACCATTGCCGAACTCGAGAGCATCCTGGCGTCGCGTGAACGGCGCGAGAAGATCCTGGTCGGAGAGGTCGACGAACTCGCCGCTACCTACGGCGATGCGCGCCGCACCGAAATCCTCAAGGATCAGGGCGAGTTCTCGGTCGAAGACCTGATCGCCGAAGAAGACATGGTGATCACCGTCTCGCACACCGGCTACATCAAGCGGATTCCGGTCACCACCTACCGGCGCCAGCGTCGCGGCGGCCGCGGCCTCACCGGGATGGACACCAAGGAAACCGACTGGGTCGAGCATCTCTTCATCGCCTCGACGCACGATTACCTGATGTTCTTCTCCGATCGCGGTACCGTCTACTGGCTCAAGGTGCACGAGATCCCGCAGGGCGGGCGCAACGCGCGCGGCAAGCCGATCGTCAACTGCATCAACATCCGCGAGCACGAACGGATCGCCTCGCTGGTGCCAGTCCGCACCTTCGGCGACGACGAATGGCTGATGTTCGCCACGCGCAACGGCACCGTGAAGAAGACGGTGATGTCGGCGTACGGCAACGTCCGCACCGTCGGTATCAATGCCATCAACATCGACGCCGACGACGAACTCATCGACGTGCAGAAGACCCGCGGCAACGATGACATCGTGCTCGCCACCTCGTCGGGAATGAGCATTCGCTTCCACGAGAGCGATGTCCGCGAGATGGGCCGTGCCACGGCCGGCGTCAAGGGCATCGAACTCGACACCGACGACCGGGTCATCGGCATGGTCGTTGTCCGCGAGCGCGCCGAACTGCTGGTCGTGAGCGAGAAGGGGATCGGCAAGCGGTCGATGGTCGCCGATTACCGCGTCCAGCGTCGCGGCGGCAAGGGGATCATCACGATGCAGCAGACCGAGAAGACCGGCCGGCTCATCGCCCTCAAGGATGTCGTGCCCGAGGACGAGCTGATGATGATCACCAAGGGTGGCGTCATTATCCGCTGCCCGGTCGAAGGGATCCGGGTCTCCGGCCGCAACACGCAGGGCGTCAAGCTGATGAACCTCGACACCGACGATCGGATCGTCGACGTCGCGCGGGTGCAGAAGGAAGAAGACGACGGCGCCGAAGAGGGGCTCGAAGGTGTGCCCGCTCCCGGAGGCGACGACGGTCCGGCGGAGGAGGGGTGACCGGCCCCTCCCTCGACAATCTTCGTGAAGCGGCAGCGGGGCTCGTCGGCATTGCCGAACGGACCCCGCTGGTTCCGTTAGAGGGGTTGGTCCCCGGTATCGATGTCCGGCTCAAGGCCGAACATCTGCAGCCGATTGGCGCCTTCAAGATCCGTGGCGCCTGGACCGCAGTCAGGCGCCTGGATCCCGAGAAGCGCCAGCGCGGGGTGGTGACCTCTTCGAGCGGCAACCACGGTCTCGGGGTCGCTTTCGCCGCAAATCGCCACGGAATCCCGGCGGTGGTGGTCATGCCGGAGTCGGCTCCAGCCATCAAGGTGGCCGGGGTGAGGGAATTCGGGGGCGAAGTGGTCCAGATCGGGAAGATCCGTGGTCCCGAGCAGACGGTGGAGGCCGCCCGACTGGTCAAAGAGCGGGGGCTCTCGATGATCCCCCCCTACGACCACCCAGATGTGATGGCAGGTCAGGGGACCTGCGGTCTCGAGATCCTCGAGGCCTGGCCGGAAGTCACCACCATCCTGGTCCCGGTGGGCGGTGGGGGGCTCCTCGCCGGAATCTGCGCTGCGGTCCGGGCATTGCGCCCCGACGTGACCGTGGTGGGGGTCGAACCGGCCGGAATCCCCAAGCTTTCGGCCGCGATCCAGGCCGGGCACCCCGAAACCCTGGCCGCTGGCACAAGCCTCGCAGATGGACTGCTTACCCGGTCGGTGGGGGAACTCACCTGGCCGGTCTTTCAGTCCACTGTCCACGAGGTTGTAGCCGTGACCGATGATGACATCACCGCCGCCATGAAATGGCTGGCGGTCCGGGGCGTTCGCGTGGAGCCCTCGGGTGCGGTCACCACGGCGGCCCTCCTCTCGGGACGATTCCGACCACGCGGGCCGGCCGTCGTTGTCGCCAGTGGCGGCAACGTCGATCCGGCGCGCTACGACGCTCTGGTCAGCTGATGCAGCTCAACCCCCGGCTGCTGCTCGCCACTGAAGACACCGCGCTCGCCCGCACGCTCTCCTGGGTCCTCAAGGAGAACGGCTACGATGTTGTGACCGCGCAGGGTGGACCGCAACTCCTCGAGCGTCTCGAGCAGGAGGAGTACGATCTCCTGGTCGTCGATCTCGCCAACGCCGACGCCGGCACGATGGACCGACTCGCTGGCGTGCGCGCCGATCTCCGCTACAAGGATGTTCCTCTCTTCGTCCTCACCGATCCCGGTTTCGATCCCGCCGTGCTCGAACCGTACGGCCTGGTCGCCGCCGATATCGTCAAGCGCCCCTATCGCGTGCGTGAACTCCTCTCGCGCATCAAGGCCCACCTCCGCGTCGGCCGCGAGCTCAACAAGGCACGGGCCGAGGTCCGCTCGCGTGCTGAGATGGTGGCGATCCTCAAGGAAGTCACCGCGACCCACAACCCGGACGAGATCTACCAGATCCTCGTCCGTCGCGTGGCGCAGGGGCTCCGGATCGCACGCTGCTCAGTGGTGCTCGCCGCACCCGGCGCCGACGAAGGTACCGTCGTCGCGGCCTACGAGAACCCCACGCTGCGCGAACTGAAGGTGGAGCTCGCGAAGTACCCCGAGATCCTGCGCGCGCTGCGCACCGGCGAGACGGTGATGGTCGGCGACGTCAATGCCGACCCGCTCTATCAGGACGTGCGGATGATCATCGCGACCGAGGCCAACGCGGCGTCGCGCACCAGGTCGGTCATCGCGCTGCCGTTCCCGATCAACGGCCGCCTCGCGGGCGTCTTCTTCCTGCGCACTACCGCCGATGATCCGCCACTGAATCGTCTCGATCTGGGCTTCGCCGAGCAGGTCATCGAGGCCGCCGTGACCGCGCTCGAGAAAGCATACGATCTCGAGCAGACGTCGCAGGGACACCAACAACTGCGTCAGCTCGCCGACACCGACCCACTCACGGGCTGCGCCAATCGTCGCGTGCTCAACGAGCGGCTCCGCGAGGAACTCGATCGTGCGCGACGCTACGACCAGGTCGTCACCGTCGCGCTGTTCGATGTCGATGATTTCAAGCGGATCAATGACACCCACGGCCATCATGTGGGTGACACGGTGTTGCAGCAGATCGTGACCATCCTGCGTCGCGAACTGCGCACGATGGACATCCTCGCACGCTATGGTGGCGAGGAGTTCGTGGTGCTGCTCCCCGAAACGGGCGGCACCGGTGCCAGGCTCTTCGTCGACCGGATCCTGCGCCGCGTCGCGCAGCACAACTTCGGCGAGGAATCGGCACCGATCTCGGTCACCGTGAGCGCGGGCCTGGCCACCTTCCCCGATGACCGCGCCGCCGACGACGAATCGCTCCTCAAGCTGGCCGACGAAAACCTCTACAAGGCCAAGCGCGCGGGGCGTAACCGCTACAGAGACTAGCCCCGCCGGAACCTCCCCGGCGCGGATATCTTAGGGGTCTCCCCTCCCTCCCGGAGCTCCCCATGCGCCCCACTCGCGGCATCGCCGCTACGCCGGTTATCGCCGGCCTGACCCTGGTCGCCGGGCTCGCCGCTGGCCTGCTCGTCGGTCGCCCACGCCATACCACCATCACGCTTGACCCCGTCACGACCCACGGCGAATGGGTGAAGTTCGCCAACGCCAAGGGCGACTCCATCCGTGCCTACGTGGCCTACCCAGAGCGGAAGGACAAGGCGCCCACCGTCATCGTCATCCATGAGATCTTCGGGATGACCGACTGGGAGCCGACGATGGCCGATCACTTCGCGGCGAAGGGCTACATCGCGGTGGTGCCCGACCTCCTCTCGTCCCGCTGGGGCACCTCGCCCGCAAGCCCCGACAGCGGCCGCAAGCTGGTCGCGCAGCTCACACCCGACGGCGTGAACGCTGACCTCGATGCCGCCTATCGCTACATCAATGCCCTACCCGCCGCATCGAAGGATCGCACCGGCGTCATCGGCTTCTGCTGGGGTGGCGGCACCGTCTGGCGCTATGCCTCCGCCAATCCGAAGCTCAAGGCCGCCGTGGTGTGTTACGGGCCGCTGGCCGACACGCTGCTGCTGAAGACCATCAAGGCACCCGTCCTCGGCGTCTTTGGCGAGAATGACATGCGCGTCAACGCGATGATTCCACTCGAGCAGCGGATTCTCGGCGACCTGAAGATTCCCTTCAGCGCCGATAGCTATCCCGGGACCGGCCACGGTTTCCTCAAGCCCGGTCGCAAGGGATCCGGCACGCCGGAGGCCGAACGCGCCCTCGGCAACATCGACGCCTTCTTCGCCAAGCGGCTCGAGGGGAAGTGAAGCCATTGCACTACCGCACGCTCGCGGCACTCGCGCTCCTCCTGACTGCCGCGGCGTGCAACCTCTCGCCGCTCCGGAATCGCATCAAGGTGGGAGAAGAACCGATCGTGGTCTTCGTGGGCGAGGGGGTCGATGGCAATACCGATCTCTTCGTGGTGCCGGCGGGTGGCGGCACCATTGTACAACTCACCTTCACGCCGTTGCGCGAATCGATGCCCCGGATCAACCTGCGCGGCGACGCGGTGGCCTTCCTGCGGGCGCGCGATACCCTCGCCACGAGCGCGAATGAAGTGATCCTGATGAACCTGCTGAACGGCGCTGAGCGGCAACTGCCGGTGCCCGACAGCGCCGGGCGGATCACGATGATTGCGTGGGGTGGCAGCGGCAACACCCTCTATGTGCGAAGCGCGCGCGGGAGCTGGCTCCTCTCGACGCCGCCGGAGCCGGCGCGTGCCGTCGCGGCCACCGGTGCCGAGGTCGCGCGAGCGGACTCGTTCTTCCAGCTCTGGGTCGGTACACCGCCGTTCGCCTACATCACGCGCTGTGCCGGCGGCGGAATCTGCGCCCAGGGTCCGGTCGTCAAGGCGACGACACTCACCACCGAAGGACACGACCCGTTGCTGTGGGGCACCGATTCGGTGGCGTGGTTTGAAGGCGATGGGATGGTGATTCGCGGGATCGGGCCGGGGACCGTGCGGCGGATGCTCTGGAGGCATCCGCCGGGACATCCACGCGACGGGAGCTACAGCGGCGTGACCGAGGCCGGGCGTTAGGCCCGGCGCCCGTCAGCTTCGGACGTAGAAGACGAAGCTTTCGAGTTGGGCGATCTTGCTGTCCTTCTCCTTCAGCTCGTGCGCGAGCAGGTCGCCCGTGGTCACGACCCCTTCGACCCCGTTGGGGCCCAGCACGGGCAGGTGACGAATCCGGCGCTCACTCATGACGGCGCCGCAGTCGTCGAGGGTCGCGTCGGGCGTACAGGTGATCAGCGACGAGGTCATCACTTCGGCGACCGTGGTGGCACCTGGCAGCCGGTCAACCGCCACGACGCGACGCATCAGGTCGCGTTCGGTGAAGATGCCGGCAAGTGTACCATCTTCGGTGACGAGTACGCTGCCCGTGCCGCGGTCATTCATCATCTGCGCGGCCTGCAGTACGGTCGTGCTGGGCGACACCATCAGAAGCTCACGGCCCTTCTGGGCCAGAAGTTCGCGGACTGTCTCCATCGACGATTCCTTGTGCCTGGGAACCTTGATACTACCGATCTGGCGTCCACTCTGCCAGAGGTGCCGGCTCTCTGCTTTCGTCGCACCCCCGCTTACGATTCTCTGCAATCCGGACATATCGTGACTCATCACCCCGCCAGGCCATGATCCGTCTCATCGAGTGCGTCCCGAACTTCTCCGAGGGGCGCGACCCCGAGGTCATCCGGCAGATCACCGCGAGCATTGCGGCGGTCGAAGGCGTACGCTTGCTCAATGTCGACCCGGGCAAGGCCACCAATCGCACCGTGGTCACCCTGGTAGGCGATCCCGACGCCGTGATCGAGGCCGCATTCCAGGCCATTCGCGTGGCCGGCACCCTGATCGACATGCGTCATCACAGTGGCGAGCATCCGCGGATGGGGGCCACCGACGTCTGCCCGCTGATTCCGATTTCCGGGATCACGATGGCCGAGACGGTGGAATATGCCCGTCGCCTCGCCGAGCGGGTCGGTCGCGAGCTCAACCTTCCGGTCTATCTCTACGAGGCCGCTCAGCCGGACAAGAACCGCAGCAACCTCGCCACCATTCGTGCGGGCGAGTATGAAGGCCTCGCGCAGAAGATCGTCAAGCCGGAGTGGCGACCCGATTTCGGCCCGGCCAGCTTCGACGCAGCGCGCGGCGCCACGGTGATTGGAGCCCGCGATTTCCTCGTGGCCTACAACGTGAATCTCAACACCACCTCGACCCGCCGCGCCAATGCCATTGCATTCGACATCCGCGAGGCAGGTCGCAAGGTCAAGAATGCCGCAGGAGAGGAAGTCTCCCAGCCCGGCACGCTCAAGGCCGTCAAGGCGATTGGCTGGTTCATCGCCGAGTATGGCATCGCGCAGGTGTCGATCAACCTCGTGGATCTCGCAGTCACACCGGTCCACGTCGCTTTCGATGAAGTCTCCCGGGCGGCGGCGGCGCGAGGCATTCGCGTCACCGGCTCCGAGCTGGTCGGCCTGGTGCCACTCAAGTGCCTCGTCGATGCCGGCCGCTACTTCCTCGAGAAGCAGCAACGCTCCACCGGTGTCCCGGAGCGCGAGCTTGTGCGTATCGCCGTGCGTTCCCTCGGCCTCGATGAGCTGGCGCCGTTCCACCCCGAGGAGCGGGTCATCGAGTACTTGCTGCAATCCGATTCGGCCGCGCCACTCGTCGGGATGTCACTCACGAACTTCGCCTACGAGACCGCGAGCGAGAGTCCGGCACCCGGTGGCGGCTCCATTGCGGCGTACATCGGCGCGCTCGGCGCTGCCCTCGGGACGATGGTCGCGAACCTGTCGAGCCACCGACGCGGCTGGGACGAGCGCTGGAAGGAATTCTCCGATCAGGCCAATGCCGGCCAGCAGCAGACGCGCACCCTCCTCACGCTGGTCGACGAAGACACCGCGGCCTTCACCCGCGTGATGACGGCGTTCGGACTCCCGAAGGCTACCGATGACGAAAAGGCTGCCCGCCGCGCCGCCATCCAGGAAGCCACCCGCGCCGCGACCGAAGTGCCGTTCCGCGTGATGGAAACCGCGCTGGCCTCGATGACCCTCATCAAGTCGATGGCCGACACCGGTCAGGAGAGTTCCGTCTCCGACGCCGGCGTGGGCGCCCTCTGCGCGCGTTCGGCCGTGATGGGGGCGTTCCTGAACGTGAAGATCAACGCGGCATCGCTCACCGACAAAGCGTACGCGAGCGATATCGTCAGTCGCGGCGCCGAGATCGAACGGCAGGCGCAGGCGCTGGAGACGGAGATCCTGGCCATTGTGAACGGGAAGATCTGACCATGCCTGTCATCCGCGCTCCCCGAGGCAACACCCGCACCGCGCAGGGATGGATTCAGGAAGCCGCCAAGCGGATGCTGATGAACAATCTCGACCCCGACGTGGCCGAGAAGCCGGAAGAGCTGATCGTCTATGGTGGGCGTGGCAAGGCGGCGCGGAACTGGGAAGCCTACCACCGGATCGTCGCGACGCTCGATCGACTGAAGAACGATGAGACGCTTCTGATCCAGAGTGGCAAGCCGGTCGCGGTCCTGCGAACTCACGATCACGCACCGCGGGTACTGCTCGCCAATTCCAACCTGGTGCCCAAGTGGGCAACCTGGGACGAGTTCGATCGCCTCGACAAGCTCGGCCTGATGATGTACGGCCAGATGACGGCCGGGTCGTGGATCTACATCGGGACGCAGGGGATTCTGCAGGGCACCTACGAGACCTTCGCCGCCGCTGCCGCCAAGCACTTCGGCGGCACCCTCGCCGGCACCATCACCGTGACTGCGGGACTCGGCGGAATGGGCGGGGCGCAGCCGCTCGCCGTCTCGCTCGCCGGTGGCGTGTCAATCACGATTGAAATCGACGCATCCCGCATCCAGCGCCGGCTCGAGACGCGCTACCTCGATGAAGTCGCGACCTCACTCGACGATGCGATTTCGCGAGCGGAGCTGGCACGCCAGGAAAAGCGCGCCGTTTCGATCGGCCTGCTGGGCAACGCCGCCGAAATGCTGCCGGAGATGGTGCGGCGTCGCTTCACCCCGGAGCTGGTCACCGATCAGACGTCGGCCCACGATCCGATGTGGGGCTACCTCCCGCCAGCGCAGCCCGACGAAGACCTCAACGAGCTTCGGAGCAAGCAGCCCGACGAGTATCTCGTGCGCACACGCGCGGCGATGGTGACGCACGTCGAGGCGATCCTCGAATTGCAGCGTCGTGGCAGCATCGCCTTTGACTACGGCAACAATCTGCGCGCGCAGGCCCAGATCGGCGGGCTCGCCAACGCGTTCGACTACCCCGGCTTCGTGCCGGCATTCATTCGTGATTCCTTCTGCGAAGGACGCGGCCCGTTCCGCTGGGTCGCACTCTCGGGTGATCCGGCAGACATCGCCGCCACCGACGCCGCGATGAAGGATCTGTTCCCAGCAGATGCGCGCTTGCAGAAATGGCTCGGCTGGGCTGGTGACCGGATTGCCTTTCAGGGGTTGCCCGCGCGCATCTGCTGGCTCGGCTACCGCGAGCGCGACAAGGCCGGCCTGATGTTCAACGAAATGGTGCGCGACGGCCGACTCAAGGCGCCGATTGTCATCGGCCGTGATCACCTCGACGCCGGCTCGGTGGCGTCGCCGTATCGCGAAACCGAGGCGATGCTGGACGGTTCCGACGCCGTGAGCGACTGGGCCCTGCTCAACTTCGCCACCGGCATCGCCAGCGGCGCGGGGTGGATGTCCTTCCATCACGGCGGCGGCGTCGGCATGGGATATTCCCAGCACTCGGGGCTGGTCGCTGTCGCCGATGGCACCGACGAGGCGGCCCTCCGGCTCTCGCGCTGCCTCCTCAACGACCCCGCGATGGGCGTGATCCGCCACGCTGACGCCGGCTATGAACTGGCGCAGCGCGTCGGCCGCGAGCGCGGACTCGATATGCCGTCGCTGTGATTGCCGACCGGCTGCGCGCCTGGACGTCAGCGCAGTCACCCTGAGTACGTGCCGATGCCCTTCATGACCTGAGAAGGGCGGGAAGTGATGACGGCCCTAGCGCGGTCTTCAGCACCTGCACCGATCGCTCGGCTGCGAGCTGCCAGTGCGTCGTGACGGCGAGTGCGGCGGCCATTCCGTTACCCCTCTCGATCGCAGCAGCCATCGCCTCATGTTCCGCGAGCGATTCGACGATGTGGGATGCATCGCTCGCTCCGTAGAGCCACTCATATCGCTCGATGTGCGGCCGAACCGCCTCGTACACCACATGCAGCCGACGCCCGCCACAGGTGGTAACCATGACGCGGTGAAAGCTTGACTGGAGGTCGAAGGCCAGGTCCGGGTCCCGAGCATGCGTTGTCCATGCCGCGCGGAGCTCGGCGTTGATGCGGCGCAATTCGTGGGCAAGTTGCTCTCGCTCGCCCACCGCCAGCAATTCAACCCTGCGCGCGGCGATCGCCTCAAGACTCCCGATGATCTGCCACAACTCGGCGATATCACCCCAATGCAACGGCGCCACGCGTAACTCTCCGCGACGCGCGTCTGGTCCCTGGGTCACCAGAAACCCTTCATGGGTGAGCCGCTGCAGCGCCTGTCGCGTGGGAGTCCGGCTGGTGGTGAATCGCGTCGCGACGACACGCTCGAGGAGGCGTGTGCCCGGCGGGAGTCTGCCACGAATGATCTCGTCAAGCAGCAGGCTGCGGATTACGTCCGCCGGTTCCCGTCGCTTGTTGCCCGCGTGGTCGACCGCCTTTGCCGGCATCTCAGCGCCTCACTTTTGTATACAACAGCCAGCCGAATCTTGCTGCGTGCCGCCGCGTAAAGCAAACATTGGCACACGGGCGGAGCACGAGCAACACCTGTGCTGAGTATTTGTATACAACAATTCCCCATCGGAGGTCGAAAGTTGCGGGCGCCCTTCCTTCTCATCACCATCGTGGCCAGCCTCGTGGCCACGGCTCTCCCCGCGGCCATGCCGGGGCAGGCCGCGCCGAGTATTGATCCCCAGGCGAAGGCGTACCTCCTCGCCGCGCTGGATACCATCCAGGCGACGACGATCCGCGCCGACACGATTCGCTGGCAAGTCGTGCGCGACAGTGCCCTCTTCTTTGCGGCAGGCGCCGTGAAACCGCCTGACACCTACGCGGCGATTTCGTGGGCATTGCACCGGGCAAATAAGCACAGCTTCCTCCAGGCCAAGGCACCCGGTGCAGCCTCCGAATTGATCATGGAGAAGCTTGGGTACCTCCACGTCCCGCAACGCGGCGGCGCTGCTGTTGCATTGGCAGACTCCCTCCACAGCGCGATCGCCACCCTCAGTAGTTCCGGTGTGTGTGGCTGGATTGTCGATCTCCGCGACAACGGCGGCGGCAACATGTGGCCGATGCTGGCCGGGATCGGGCCGCTTCTCGGCGATTCGCTGGTTGGCTCCTTCGGAACCGCCAACGAGGCGAGCTTCTGGTATTACCAGCACGGCGTCTCGGGGTTGTGGCGGCACGGCGGGCAGCTGGACACCCTTAGCAAGATCACCGTGTCGCTGACGCAGCTCTCCGAGCGGTATCCCCCGCTCGCGGTGCTTCTCGATTCGGGCACCGGGAGTTCCGGCGAGGCCATCGCCATCGCATTCAGCGGTCGACCCAACACCAGGAGCTTCGGGAGCGCCACGGCAGGATTCGCGACCGTGAACCGCGGTGCCAAACTGGCGGATGGTGCGAACATGGTGGTGACCACCGGTCACAACACCGATCGCACCGGGAAGCGATTCCTGGACCAGGTTGTCCCGGACGTCTCGATCCCCAGCCCTCCGAGTGGCTGGCCGACGCCACGAGATCGCGTGGCCCGCACCGCGGCGGCGTGGCTGCTTGCTTCCCCGATGTGCAACAGGAGCCGCTGACCAGCGATCACCCGGCGCGCGCGCCGGGCAGGAAACGATAGATTTCCGGATGATCGCCGACCGGCTCCTCATCGGAATCTCCCAATTGGTGACCACCGCCGGCGTCGGTGCTGCGCGCGGTGCCGCGATGAGTCAGCTCGAGATCATCCCCGACGCGGCCATCGCCATTGTGGGCGATCAGATCGCCTGGGTCGGCCCGCGGACCGAGTGGCATGGCAACGCGGCGACCGAACAGCACCTCGGAAACTGCGCGGTGCTTCCCGGGCTGGTCGACCCGCACACCCACGCCGTCTGGGCTGGCGATCGACTCGCCGATTTCGAGGCGCGCGTCAGTGGCGTGCCCTACGAGGCGATTCTCGCTGGTGGCGGCGGCATCCGCTCCACCGTGCGACAGACTGCGGCCGCAACGGGCGAGACCCTGTTGGCCCTCGCCCAACCGCGCATCGATGCCTTGATGCGGAGTGGCGCCACGACTGTCGAGGTCAAGAGCGGTTATGGCTTCACGCACGAGGCGGAAATCCTTTCGCTCGGAGTGATCACTGCACTCGCGACGAGCAGCCAGGTCGGTATCGAAGCGACTCTGCTGATTCACGTTCCTCCCGCGAATGCTGCCGAACGCGGCGATTATCTCGCGATGGTAACCCGTGAGTTGATTCCCGAAGCAGCGCGACGCGGTCTCGCCCGGGCCGTTGACATCTTCATCGAACGCGAGGCCTTCACGCTGGCGGAGGCGACGGCCGTCTTCACGGCGGCGCGGACGCACGCGCTCAGCATCAAGGCCCACGTCGATCAATTCCATGCGATCGGCGGACTGGAACTGGCGGTGGAACACGGCGCGCTCTCGGTCGATCATCTCGAAGCGTCTGGCCCGGCACAAATCGAGGCCTTGGCACAAGGCAGAAGCGTAGGGGTCATCCTCCCCGGCGTGACCCTGCATCTCGGCCTCCCCGCCGCCCCGGCCCGCGCGCTCATCGAAGCCGGCGCAGCGGTTGCCGTGGGGACCGACCTCAACCCCGGATCGTCGCCGCTCTTCTCTACCCAGCAGGCGATGGCGCTCGCGGTCCGCCTCAACCGGCTCACCCCGGCCGAGGCGGTCACGGCCGGTACCGCCAATGCCGCGGCTGCGCTGGGTCGCGGCGATATCGGCCGCATCCGTTCAGGCACCCGCGCGGACCTCCTGGTTCTCGACAGCGCCGACTGGCGCGATCTTCCCTACACGCTCGGCACGTCGCCGATCGGACAGCTTTTCATCGGTGGACACGAGGTGTCGTTGTGAGTGCTCCCACGCTGGTTGGTCGTCGCCTCTCCCTCAGGGATGTCGTGCGCGTGGCGCGGGACGGCCAGCCCGTGGCGCTCTGCCCCGATGCGGCGGTGCGCATCGCGCAGTCGCGCGCCTACATCGAGCAGATCGTGGCCGAAGGACGGATGGTCTATGGCGTGACCACCGGCTTCGGCAAGCTCGCCAACGTTCGCATTGCGGCCGCCGACGTGCAGCAGTTGCAGCGAAACCTGATCGTTTCCCATGCGATGGGTGTGGGTGAGCCGTTCTCGACCGAAGTGGTCCGCGCGATGCTGCTGTTGCGCGCGCAATCACTGGCGCAGGGGAACAGCGGCATCCGTGTTGATGTCATCATGCTGCTGCTCGCGATGCTCGACCGTGGTGTGCATCCGGTGGTGCCGTGCCAGGGGTCGGTCGGTGCCAGTGGCGACCTCGCGCCACTCGCCCATATGGCGCTGACCCTGATTGGAGAAGGCTTCGCCGAATTCGGCGGTGAGGTGCTGCCAGCCACCGAAGCGCTCTCCCGCGCCGGACTCTCGCCGGTGGTGCTCGAAGCCAAGGAAGGACTCGCGCTCATCAACGGCACCCAGGCGATGACAGCGATCGGCGCACTGGTAATCCACGACGCAATGGAGCTTGCCACTGTTGCCGACATCGCCGGCGCGATGTCACTCGAGGCGCTGAAGGGAACCCGCACACCATTCGACGCTCGCGTTACCGCCGTGCGCCCGCATCCCGGCGCCGCGGCCACGGCGGCGAACATCCTCCTCCTCTCGGCCGACTCCCCGATTCACGCGTCGCACGCCGACTGCGACAAGATCCAGGATGCCTACTCGCTCCGCTGCATCCCTCAGGTGCATGGCGCCTCGCGCGATGCGCTCGACCACGCGGCCACCGTCCTCGACCGCGAGATCAACGCGGTCACTGACAATCCGCTGGTTTTCGCTTCCGACGACCTGGTGATCTCCGCCGGCAACTTCCACGGCCAGCCAGTCGCCCTGGTCATGGACTATGCCAAGATCGCGATCGCCGAACTCGCCAACATCGCCGAACGCCGCGTGGAGCACATGCTCGACCCGGCAGTATCAGGACTCCCGGCATTCCTCGCGCATCAGGGTGGTCTGCATTCGGGATTGATGATCTCGCAGTACACCGCCGCATCACTCGTCAGCGAGAACAAGGTGCTCGCGCACCCCGCCAGCGTCGACTCGATTCCCACCAGTGCCAACCAGGAAGATCACGTCTCGATGGGCACCACCAGCGCGCGGCAGTGTGCCATGATCCTCGAAAACTCCCGCTGGGTCCTCGCCGTTGAAGTGCTCAATGCGGCCCAGGCACTCGACTTCCACAAGCCGCTCGAACCAGGGCCCGGGGTCGGCGCGGCAGTGACCCTGGTTCGCAGTGTGGTGCCACCACTCGATGCCGACCGGATCATGACCGGCGACCTGGCCGCGGTCCGGTCCCTCATCGTCAAAGGCACCCTGCGGAGGGCAGTCGAAGCGGCGATCGGGAAGCTCCGATAGGCCCGAGGTTCCCGACGAGCGAGAGACGAGCGAGAGACGAGCGAGAGACGCCAGCGTTGCTCGTGGGCTGCCTCTCCGCGTCTGTTACAGCCGCCCGCGATCGCACTAGCGATACCAGCAATCGTGAGCGACGGCTGTAAAGGCCGCTGCGAGGCACCCACGACTCAACGCGAGCGAATCTCACGACGCGGAATAGCAGCACGTGGACTCGGTGCAGGAGCCGTGGGAGGAGAATCAGTAGGGAGCGCGTCCATAGCCGGCGCTCTTTGCGCCGGCGAGCGATTCGCAGGAGCGACCGCCGAGCGGGCGGCAGCGCCCGCCGCCGGTCGCTACCGAATCGCGGACGCGCAGAATCTGATCCGACGACCACGGCGCCTGCGCCGAGCCTTACGCCCTGATCAGCACGAAAGAGGAGAGTTCCCAATGACGCTTCGTGGATCGCTACTCTCGATGTTTTTGCTTGCCGCGCCGCTCACCGCGCAGACCGTCGACACGACGGCAGTCAATCGCCTCTTTGCGCGATACGCGACCGACTCCACGCCGGGCTGCGCGATCGGCATCGCGCGGGGCGGTGACCTGCTCTTTGCGCACGGCTACGGCCTCGCCGACCTCGAACGGAATGTGCCGCTCACAGCAGGCAGTGTGATCGAAGCCGGCTCGGTATCGAAGCAGTTCACCGCAGCTGCGGTACTCCTGCTCGCTTCGCGCGGACTCCTTTCGCTCGATGACAACATCCTGCACTACTTCCCCGAGCTTCCCGATTTCGGCACGCCGATCACCATTCGCAATCTGATGCAGCATACCAGCGGGTTGCGCGATTGGGGCGCGATGGCCGAACTCGAGGGGTGGCCGCGCGGCACGCGGACCGCGACCCAGGGCGACGTGCTGACCATTCTCTCCCGGCAGCGGCGGCTCAACCACGCGCCCGGGGCGGCATTTTCCTATACCAACAGCGGCTACAACCTGCTGGTGATGCTGGTCGAGCGAGTCACCGGGCAATCATTCCCGGCCTTTACCTCGCGTGAATTCTTCGTGCCACTGGGAATGACGCACACCCAGTGGCGCGATGACTACGCCCGGATCGTGCACGACCGGGCCGAGGCGTATTCTCGCGATGGCAGTAACTGGAAGCTCGATATGCCGTTCGAAAATGCCTACGGCAACGGTGGGCTGCTCACCACGGTTGGCGACTTGCTGCGCTGGACGCAGGCCATCGCCGACCATCGCATCGGCAACCCGGATGTGAGCGAGGCGATGCAGACACCCGGTACGCTGACCAACGGCAAGCCGATAGCGTACGGTGGTGGACTCTTCATGACATCGTTCCGGGGTGTACGCGAGATCAGCCACAACGGCGCGACCGCCGGCTATCGCTCCTTTCTCGCGCAGTATCCGGAGAGCCGGTACCGGGTCGCGGTGCTCTGCAATGCGGGGAGTGCCAACCCGGTGGCGCTTGGGCACGACGCCATCGGAACCCTCATCACCTTCGCACCGCCTCCGGCGCCAGCGGCCACGACACCAGCACCCGCACCTTCCCACGCCGTGACGCCGTCGCACCGGGCTTTGCAGGCGATTACTGGAACCTGGATCAGCGATGAAGCCGCGGCACGCTGGCTCATCACCCTCCGCAGCGACACGTTGCGCGTCACCCGCCGACCGGGGGATGAGTTCGCGCTTCGGCCCACGGGTACCGATCAGTTCGCCGGCGCCGGTACCACGATTCGCGTCACCCGGAACAAGCGTGGCGCCGTCTCCCAGTTGTTCGTCACCATTTCAAGCGCCGTTGATGTGGCCTTCCGCCGGGCCGGAATGAAGTAGCAGCCCTTCCCCTGAGGTTACGATGAAATGCCTGACCCTCGCCGCGATCCTTGCCACTCTGGGAGCGGCCCGCTCTGCCGCGCAGGTCGTTGTCCGTGACACCACCGTCGCAACCGGCGACTCGCTCGTGGTCCATTTCCCCGATGCAACGCGCTACCTCGTCGAAGTTGACCAACCGCTGACCACCTTCTCGGCACATGCCATCGCGCGGGCGGGCGACCCGGTCCTGTCGACGCGAGCGGTCGCCTGGGAGCCCGGATCCTCAGCGCAGTACGAGGTGTATCCGCGGTGGGCGGGCGACTACCTGATCCGCTTCACGCGAAGCACCGCTGGAACGACGGTGCACTTCCGCATCACGCGGGTCCCCGCGACGCCAATTGTCAGCAAGCCCCGGTCGCGATATCGGTTGGGGTTTGTCGTGGCCGCTGGTATGCAGCGTGCACAATATCTTGAAAGTGCGGAGTGTGACGCGTGCACCGATCCAGACCCCGCACACTTACGCCCCGACGAGTTCTACCGGTGGGGTCGGGAATTCGAGATTCAGGTGGTCCTGGGATCCGCCGGCCCTTGGAGTCTCGGCATTGGCGCAACGCAGACCCATCGGACCAACCGGCCGTACGGTTATTCCACAACCATCTTCCTTGAGCCGAAGTGGATGCCGCTGGCCCTTTCTCCATTCGGGGTCACCACCGAGGCCGGTCTCGCTCTCCGCGTGGGGCTCATCAGCGCGAGAAATCTGCCCACCAATCCGATCATCACATCCCCCGGGCTCCTCCTCCGGCAGCACCTTGATCACCGCCGTGGAACCGAAGGGTGGACCCTCTCGGCCGGCGCCTACTTGAACGTTGTCTGGATCCATAAGCAGGGTGACGACCTCTTCGGGCCCCTGCCCCAGGTCGGTACCCAGGTCGACCCACGCTTCACCATCCAGCTCGGCTTCGCGCCCTGAGATGAGTCGACACCACGGCTGACACGTCCTTGACGTTGCGCCCTCCCGATTCCGGTCGGGCCGGGCAACGATTCAGCATGACCCGTTTCCTCGCGATCGCTGCCTGGGCCCTCCTCGCCTGCTCCTCCGGGCCCGTGCAGGTCTCACCCCCACCCCCACCGCCCCCGCCACCGCCCACTGGCGCGGTACGGCTCCTCTTCATCGGCAATTCCCTCACCTATGCCTACAACATCCCCGGGCTGGTGAAGCAGATGAGTACGGCGGCGGGGCTGATCGAACCGTACACCGTCTCGGCGACCTATCCCGACTACGCCCTCGAGGATCACTGGGTCAGCGGCACCGCACGCTCCGATATCACCCAGCGGTTCGATCGCGTCATCATGCAGCAGGGGCCATCGACGCTGCCAGAGAGCGGCGTCGCGCTGACACAATGGACGAGTACCTGGTCGGATGAAGCGCGGAAATATGGCGCGCGCCCGGGGCTGTACGTGGTATGGCCGCCGCGAGGCGGCGACCTTGCTGCGGGCATTGCAAATCACGAAGCGGCTGCTGCTGCCGCCAACGCAGCGCTCTATCCCGTCGCGCATGCCTGGCGTGAGGCCTGGAGTGTTGATCCCGCGATGCCGCTGTATGGCCCCGATCAGTTCCACCCGAGTCAGCATGGCTCCTGGCTTGCGGCGCTGATCATCACGGCGATGGTGCACGATCGACCAGTGGGCGATTTTCCAAATCTCTTTCCGGCGCAGATCACCGCGACACAGGAGCGCGTACTTCGCGCTGCGGCCACCAAGGCAATCGCCCTCTACGGCAGGCGCTAGACCGATCCGGCTGTCAGCACCATACGCGCAGCATCGAGCGCATCGCGAGTCCCGACCAGCACCAGCGTATCATCAATTTCCAGACGCTCCGTCTTGCTTGGCGCCGGAATTCCCAACCCGCCACGCGTGATCGCCAGCACCGTGGCACCCGTGCGCGCACGCAGTCCGAGCTCCGCCAGACTCCGCCCCACACCGAAGTGCCCTTCCTCGACGCGAAACGGTGTCGGCATCCCGATCCCCGGCAGCATATGAGTGGCCGTCGCGAATCGATCGGCACTTCCCTCGAGCGTCGGCACCTGCATTTCGATGGTGTGATGTTCTGGCGGCAGCGTCGAGCGCACCGCATCAATCAGCAACTCGCTTCCCGCCCGGACGTGGCCATCGAGATTGCGCGCACTGCGCCACGCCGCGATGCCGAGGAATGACAGCACCAGGCCGAGGACGGCGGCACCACGAAATGGTGGCAGAAACGGTTCGGTCACCAGCAGGATCGGCAAACCGGTGAGCAGCAGGACGGCAATCTCGATTGCCACCACCAGGGCGCCACGCGGCGCGGCGGCACGATCCATCCCTTCGGCGCGGGGCAACGCCGACATCGCGAGCACTCCCGACAACCGCCGGCCCGTCCGCACAATGCCGAGCACGAACGGCGCCGCGAGCAGCAGGGCCGCAGCACCGATCGCGATCCCGCCGGCACGTGCACTCAAGCCGAACCGGGCACCAGTCCAGGCGACGAGCTGAGGGGCCATCACCGAGCCGGCGATGATGATCACCGACACCAGCGCGGCATCGAGCAGGAGCCAGCGCACCAGCATTCCAATCTCCTGGCCGGTGGAATGCTGCCGGGCCGACTTCCGGATATCGTCGATCCAGGTGCCGTAGAGCGTCGCGAACGTCTGCAGCGGCTTGGGCAGGTTCCGGTCGACGAACAGCACCACGCGCGCCGAGGCGCTCACCAGCGACGGCGTCGAGAGCGTCGTGATCGCCGAGACCGCGACCGCCACCGGATAGAGGAACGGGCGCACCGCCCCCGTTGCAAGCCCGAGTGAGGCGATGATGAACGAGAACTCGCCGATCTGTGCCATGCTCAGTCCGGCCTGCACAGATGTGCTGGTGCCCTGACCGGCGAGGAACGATCCCAGCGACACCGACACCACCTTGCCGATGATCACCACCAGCGTGAGCACCAGCACCGCGACCCAGTGCTCCATCACCAGCTTGGGGTCAAGCAGCATCCCCACGGCCACGAAGAACACGGCTGCGAAGATATCGCGCACCGGCTGCACCATCTTCGCAACCGCTTCACCCTTGCCCGACTCACTGATCATCGACCCGGCGATGAAAGCCCCGAGCGCCACCGAGTAGCCGAGTCGCTGGGCGAGCAAGGCGAACGCAAACGCGAGCCCGATACTCGCGACCAGCGTCGTCTCCGGTCGCATCTTCTTCACCAGCTTCCGCATCCCGCGCGGGATCAGCACCAGCCCGACGGTGACCCACCCGAGCAGCAGCGTCACCAGACGCGCGAGTGTGCCGAGCAGCGGCGTGGATTCCCCGCCGGCACCAGTACCGAGTGTCGCCAGGCCGGCGAGGAAGATCACCGCGAAGAGATCCTCGACGATCAGCACGCCGAAGACGAGATCACGCAGCCGACGTCCGACACCGCGCTCCTCGAACGTCTTCGCGATGATGGTGGTGCTCGATATGGCGGTGATCGCCCCGGTGAAGAGCGCCTCGCGTCCGCTCCAGCCCAGCAGGCGCGCGGCCCCGATGCCGAGCCAGGCCATCAGCGTGACATCGATGATCGCCGTGATTGCAACCGGCCCGCCCACCCGCAGCAGGCGCCGGATCGAGAACTCGAGTCCGATGCCGAAGAGCAGCAGGATCACACCGAGTTCCGCAAGCGTCTCGATCGTTGCATGATCGGCGGAGAGCGGCACCGCGACGTGGGGGCCGATGATCAGCCCGGCCAGCAGATAACCGAGGATCACCGGCTGCTTCAGCCACTGACAGACAATCGTGGTAAATGCGGCCGTGCAGAGCACCACCGCGAAGGTGGTCAGGAAGGTCGGCGCGCCCTCGCTCATCGCCTATTCCCCGCCCGGTGGTGTCGTGGCGGTCGGTGCGCCCACCGCTATCGGGCGCCAGGCAATCGCTTCCCAGGCCGCATCGAGCGTCGCGGCGGCGTGCGGGTGGGCCGCAGTCCATTCCCGACTCGCCACCTTCTCCGCCGCGAACGACACCAGCGTGAGCCAGACCGCCGTCCAGAGTTCGACGACGCCCGCACGCACGCTTCCTTCCTGCTTGCCGTGCGCAATAAGGTGCTCGAGGCCCTGCCGCAGTTCGGCCGCTGCCATTCGCGAAGCCTCATCGAGCTCCTGCGGATGCCGCCACGTCAGCAGCAACCGCACCCGTGCAGGATCCCGCTCGGCCTGCTCGAGCCATGATCGGCCAATCTTCGCGAGCCGCTCGCCGAGGGCCGGCCCTTTGCCAAGCGCGGCGTCGCGCACCACGGCCGCACCCCAGCGCTGGGTGTCCTGGTAGGCAGCATTCAGCAGCGCCTGCTTGCTGGGGAAGTGCCGGTAGATCGTCCCTTCGGCCACCCCGGCACGCTTGGCCAGGATCGGCGTCGTGGTCGCGTGGTATCCGGCGGTCGTGAACAGCTCCCGGGCGGCCTCAAGCAGGCGATCTCGGGTGGTCAGGGCAACGTCGGCCATCAATCCTCGCGGACGGGTGGGGTCGCCCCCAAGGGCGGATTATCTTCGGGCCTGCGGTACTTCCGACCCGAGATAGAGGAACTCCATGAAGATGCTCGTACTCGGCGCTGGCCTGCAGGGCTGCGCCTGTGCCTTCGATCTGCTGCGCGACCCCGAAGTGACCCAGGTCACCATCGCCGATCTCCAGCCCGAACGGATGGCCCGCTTCCTCTCCCGGCTCGAGGATCCACGCCTCCACCCACTCACGCTCGATGTGACCGATCACGCGGCCGTCCTGAGCGCGATGAAGGGGCACGACGCGGTGATGAGCGCCATCCCATACTACTTCAATGGGCCGATGGCGGCACTCGCAGTCCAGGCCGGCTGCCATTTCGCCGACCTGGGTGGCAACACCGAAATCGTGATGGAACAGAAGAAGCTGGAGGCCGAGGCGCACGCCAAGGGGCTCTCGATCATGCCGGACTGCGGCCTCGCGCCGGGTATGGTCAACATCCTCGCTGCCGAAGGAATTCGACGACTCGACAAGACCGACCGGGTCCGGATCTACGTGGGCGGCCTGCCGCAGCATCCTGAGCCCCCGCTGAACTACCAGATCGTCTACTCCCTCGAGGGTGCGCTCGACTACTACACCACGCCGTCGTGGGTGCTTCGGAACGGCAAGCCGACCACGGTCGAAGCGCTCACCGAACTCGAGCCGGTGGAGTTCGCTCAGCCGGTCGGAACGCTGGAGGCCTTTCACACCGCGGGCGGCCTCTCGACGATGGCCTTCACCTTCGAAGGGAAAGTCCGGGAGATGGAGTACAAGACCCTCCGCTATCCCGGCCACGCTGCGCTGATGAAGGCGATCCGCGAACTCGGCCTCCTTGACCTCACGCCGGTGAATGTGAAGGGGAAGGAAGTGGTGCCGCGCGACGCCTTCATCGCCTCAGTAAGCCCCAAGCTCACCAAGCCCGAAGGCCGTGATCTCGTGGCACTCCGTGTGATCGCGAGCGGTACCAAGGATGGCGCCCCGAAGACCACCACCTTCGATCTCGTCGATCGCTTCGACGAAGTGCACCACGTCTCGGCGATGATGCGCACCACCGGCTACTCGCTCTCGCTCACTGGTCTCACCCAGGCCCGTCGCCAGGTGGTCCGCTTCGGTGTCACGACGCCCGATGAAGGGATGCCGTTTGATCGATACGTCGCGGGATTGAAGGAGCGAGGGATTCTCATCCGCGAGAGCTAGGCGTCGGATGATGGATGACGGATGACAGATGACAGTTAAGGGAGGGGCCGGTACCTCGAATGAGATGCCGGCCCTTCTTCTTATTCGTCATCCGTCATCTGTCATCAGTCATCTGTCATCCTGTTGTTCTACCAGCTCCACCCACTGCTGACATACCACCTCGTCACCCCGGCCCCGCGCGCGGCCGTAATGGTGAGCTGCGCGGAGCGGAGCACGCGGATGGCGATACCGCCGCCGGCGCCGATGGTCCAGTCATCAAGCGATCTTGCCTTGGGAATGTCCTTCCAGGGCGTTCCCGGCAACGGATCGTCCACCGTGGGCCGGTCCCGATACGGCGCCATGCCATCGACGAACACGACGGCGGTAATCGCTCCGAGTTCGCCGACGTTCAACAGGTCGTGACGAATCTCCGCTCCCGCCAGGTACCCTCCACGTCCGCTCACCTGGCCGATACCGAGCCCGCGATGCGACGTCGGTCCGCCGAAGGTCGTGACCGGCGATTCCCATGCCGGCATTTCATTCATGATGCCGATGGCGTCAGTTTCGGAGACGCCCATCGCAGCAACGCGCGCCGTGAGTCGTGTCCCGCGGCGTGGTGAGTACCAGCCACGCGCCATGCCGTAGACACCATGATATCCCTGCTCGCCACCGCCGCTGCCCGCGAAGAACCCTGCTTCGAAGAGAGCGCCCTGGCGCGTGTCAAACTCGCGATCACGCAGGTCGACTACGAACGCCGCGCGGGCGTTGACATCAGTCTGCGAGGTACTGAGTTCGGTCGTCGATGCGCACAACATCTCCGGCGGGCATCCGGGTGAGGAGAAGGTTGTCCGTGGGTAGCGGTAGTACAAGTTGACGTCGCCGGACACTCGTTGATGATCTACACCACCACGCACTGCGAACTGCAGCGGCCCCTTGAGTCTGCGCGTCACATCGACCCAGCCGACCGAGCGCGTGCGCGAGAGGGAGCCACCGGGAACCCCGAAATTCGGCTGCTTCCCCGTTTCGACACTCGCCGCCAACCGCCAGCCATCACGCAGCTTCGGCATATCCACGCGTCCGCGCAGCAGCCAGGCATCCTTGGTGGAGTAGCCGCCTTCGAGTGCAATTGCATCCCGCAACGACACCCGATCGTCGTAGTTGGCCTGACGGAAGAAGAGGACGCGCCCGATCCCCATCAACCCGTCATTGGGCGAGACCGTGACATACGGGAAGTACGAGGTGCGCCACGGCACGTCCGGTGCGGACGCCGGCGTGGACGTGGAATCCTGGGCCGCGAGAGCGCTCGCGAGCAGCGTCAGGGAGAGCGCCGCGCGAAGCACTTTCATGACGTGAACATCGTCGCGCAATCTTCAAGGCGCGCGCCCTTCTCGTCGCACACGGCGAACTTCGATTCGGTAAGTGCCGCCGCACCGTACTGACCCTTCTTGTTCACGGCGTAGAACTGGAGCTGGAACTTCGGCCGCCCGTTCGCCTCGATCAGCCGCTTCGGGGCGACCATCATCACGCGCTTGAGAGTCGCGAGCGCCGCATCCTTCGGCGCCATCCCCTGCCGCATATGCTCCACCGTCAGGAAGCCACCGCAGACCATGATGTTCAACTCGCCGAGCCCGGTCGATCCGGCCGCACCGACGTCATTGTCGGTGTACTGGCCGGCGCCAATGATCGGCGAATCACCTACTCGCCCCGGGATCTTCCAGGAGAGTCCGCTCGTGGTGGTACACGATGAGATGTCACCATTCGGCGCCACCACATCCATGTTGATGGTGCCGGTGGTGTAGGCCATCTTCACGGTCGACGCCTGGTCGGCCCAGTTGTCGTCGGAGCCGCGATTGGCACGCCAGTGCAACCACGCCTCGCGTGACGCCGGCGTGAGCAGATCCTCGATCGGATAACCGTACGACGTCGCGAAGCGCTGCGCGTCCTTCCCGACCAGCATGATGTGGTTGGTGTACTTGAGAATGAGCCGGGCGATCTCGCTCGGCGTCTTGATCCCCTCGAGCGCACCGACCGACCCCGCGCGCCGGGTCGGGCCGTGCATGCAGGAGGCGTCGAGCTGCACCACTCCCTCCTCATTCGGGAGACCGCCGTAGCCCACCGACTGGTCGTTCGGGTCGAGCTCCTGGATCTTGACCCCCTCCACCGCCGCATCGAGCGTATCAGCCCCCTTCATCACCAGCTCCACCGCCCGGGCGACCCCCCGCAGGCCGTTCGCGCTGGCGACGGCAACCGGGGCCGCAAAGGAACGCCGGAGCACCCTTGGCGCCGTGGCAGCCGTGAGCTGCCCTGGCACCAGTGAGGCGCCGGCCACAGCGGCGCTGGCCGCGCCAAGAAAGGAACGCCGGGAAACGGTGGAGTCGGACACGACCTGCTCCATGGGTTGGTGAAGCCCGAATTATACGCATTTCGGGATGACAGGCGCCCCGCGAGAGGACAGATTAGGGTCCCATGTCCACATCCCGACGGAACCGCCTCGACCCTGCGATCTTCAATCTCCCTGTCGAGAAGATGCGCGCGGGTTACTACTCCGATAAGTACTTCGTCCGGGCCCGCGACATCCTCCGTCAGGACGGACACGCTCCCCAGGTCACTGTCCAGGTCTTCAGCAAGGCCGATGCACTCCTGGGCGGCATCGACGAAGCCATCGCGATCCTCAAGCTCTGCAGCGACCACTACCCCTCCCTCGTCGTCCGCGCGCTCCACGACGGCGATACCATCGCTCCCTGGGAGGTCGTGCTCGAAATCGAAGGGCCCTACGATCACTTCGCCCACCTTGAGACGCTGTACCTCGGCGTGCTGGCACGGCGCACTCGGGTCGGTACCAACACCCGACGCGTCGTGGACGCCGCCCGGCCCAAGGACATCATGTTCTTCCCCGCCCGCCACGATCACTGGCTGGTGCAGACCGGCGATGGCTATGCCGCGCACATTGCCGGCGCCATCGGTGTCTCGACCGATGCGCAGGCTTCGTGGTGGGGGAGTGAAGGCGTCGGCACCGTGCCCCACGGCCTGATCGCGGCCTACGGCGGCGACACGGTGAAGGCGGCGCAGAAATTCCTCGCCCATATGCCCGTCGACATCCGCCTGGTCACGCTGGTCGATTTCGAGAATGATTGCGTCCGCACCTCGCTCGAGCTCGCCGACACGCTCGGTCCTGCGCTCTACGGTGTCCGGATCGACACCAGCGAGATGATGGTCGATCGCTCGGTGATCCCCGAGATGGGATCCTTCAAGCCCACCGGTGTCAATCCGCAACTGGTACACAATGTCCGCAATGCGCTCGACCGCGCCGGACATCAGCACGTGCGTATCGTCGTCTCGGGTGGCTTCACCGTCGAGAAGATTCGCGAATTCGAATCGCTCGGCGTCCCGGTCGACGCGTACGGCGTCGGTTCATCGCTCTTTCAGGGACGCTTCGACTTTACCGCCGACATCGTCCGGCTCGACGGCCGGCCCTGCGCCAAGGTTGGTCGAGAGTATCGTCCCAACCCGCGACTGGAGATCGTCGCATGACCACGATCTGCTGGGATGTCGACACCCAGGTCGATTTTGTGCATCACGACGGCTTGCTCGCGGTCCCCGATGCCGAAACCATCATTCCGAACCTGCGCGCGCTGACCCACTGGGCCCGCAGCAACAACCTACGCATCGTGGCCACCGCCGACGACCACGATATCGGGCACGCCGAAATCACCGACGCCCCAGACTGGACCACGACCTTCCCGCCGCACTGCATGCGCGGCACACCGGGACAGCTCAAGATCGAGGCAACCCGCTTGCACGACCCGCTCGTGATTCAGCCGGTGCCGCTCGATGCCGCAGCAGTCACCGCGTCGGTGCAGGCACACCGCAGCGAGCTGCTGATCAACAAGCCGGGCACCGATGTCTTTCGCTGGAATCCCAATGCCGCCACCGTGCTCGCAGCGCTGGCACCAGCGCGCGTGGTGGTCTACGGTGTCGCCACCGATTTCTGTGTCCGCGCCGCCGTGGCCGGGCTCGCGCAGCATGCTCCGCAGGCCGAGCTGGTGATTGTGCGCGATGCAGTCCGGGCCATCAACGCTGGTGCGAGTGCCGACCTCTTCGCCGCGTGGAGCGCCGCCGGCCATCGCATCGTGTCGACGCGCGAGATGATCGGATGACGCTTTCGGGGCGCTACTTCATTCCGGGACCGGTGGAGGTGGCGCCTGAGGTGATGCAGGCGATGCTGCGACCAATGATCGCCCACCGCAGCAGCGAAGGGCAGGCACTCGTCGCCGCCCTGCAGCCCGGCCTGCGCGCGCTCTTCCGCACGGAGCGACCGGTGATCCTTTCGACCGGATCGGCGACGTCGCTGATGGAAGCCGCGATTCGCAGCGGCGTGCGTGACCGTCTCCTCGCCGTGGTCAATGGCACCTTCGGCGAACGCTTTGCGTTCACCGCGGAGCAATGCGGCAAGGAAGTCGTCCGGCTTCACGTCCCGCGCGGCGCCGTGCTTGAGCCCGAGTTGCTCAGCCGCATGCTCGATGGCCCCCCAGTCGACGCCGTCTCGATCGTGCATTGCGAGACCTCGACCGGCGCACTGACGCCGATCGAACTGCTGCTGCCGATCCTGCAACGAAATCCCGAGATCATCACCATCGTCGATGCGGTCACATCCGTCGGAGGGTCACCGGTCGAAACCGATCTGTGGCGACCCGACTTCATTCTCGCCGGCTCGCAGAAGGCGATGGGACTCCCGCCGGGGTTGGCATTCGCGGTGGCGAGCGAACGCTTTCTCGCCCGTGCCGCAGAACTCGACGACCGCGGCTTCTATCTCGACGTGGTCGCCTTGCACCGCGCGGCCCTCGAGTCGCGCTTCCCGCAGACACCAGCGCTTCCCGTCGTCTTCGCCCTCGCAGCACAGCTCGAGCGCATCAGCGCCGAAGGGCTCGAGGCGCGCTGGAGCCGCCATCGTGCAATGCGCGAGCGAGTGGAATCCTGGGTCGCGAGCCACGGCAAATGCACCTTCTTTGCACCCGCCGGTCGTCGAGCCGATACCATCTCTGCACTGCGACTCACCCCCGGGCGCTCCGCCCGTGCCATCGCCGCTGAACTCGCGGCCGGCGGGTGGCAAGTCGCCTTCGGCCTCGACGAAGAGGAAGATCAGCTCATCCGCATCGGCCATATGGGCGACCTCCTTCCTGCCCAGCTCGACCCGCTCTTCGACGCGCTCGAACCGAGGCTCTGACCATGGACAGTTCGCGGCTGGGTGAACTTCTCGGATTCGCGGCGCGCAACTTCGTCCGCGGCCTCGCGATCACGGCGCCGGTCGCCTTCACCATCTACATCGCCTACCGCGCCATCGCCGGCGTCGATGGCTGGCTCGGCCTGACCATTCCCGGCGCCGGACTGCTGATCGTCGTCGCCAGCGTCACGATCATCGGAGCGCTCGCGACCAACGTCGTCACCAAGGCCGCCCTCGCCACGCTTGACCAGATCCTTGAGCGTCTCCCCTTCGTCCGCCTGCTGTACACTGCGGCCAAGGATCTGATGCACGCCTTCGTCGGCGAGAAGCGTCGCTTCACCAGGGCCGTACGGGTCCAACCCGACCCGGGCATCGACGTCTGGTCGCTCGGGTTCATCACCGCTGACGATATGACGCGCCTCGGCCTCCCTGGGTACGTCGCAGTCTATCTGCCGTTCTCATATGCGTTTACGGGACGACTCATCCTGCTACCTGCAGAACGCGTCATCCCGGTTGATGGCGATAGTGGCGACATGATGGCCTTCATCGTCTCCGGTGGTGTTGCGGGGAGGGATCGGGCGCCCCGGCCTTAACGCCCGGCTCCCCCGTCCGTCACTCAAGGCGTACGGGGGATCACTCCCCGCAGATATCTCCTAATCACAGGCAGGATCCGATGCTTCGCACCAGACTCGCCGCCACAGGACTCCTCGTGCTCGCCGCCGCGTGCGGCAGCAATCCGACCGACTCCTCAACGCTCACCGCCTCGATTAGCCAGGATGCCGCAACTCTCGCCGCCGACGGCACGGCCGAGGACGTCGACGTCATGACCGGGATGGATGGCGGAATCGGCTATCTCACGACCTCGCCGCTTTCGAGCGGAGCGTCGCTCTGGACGCCGCCGACCGGTCGCCCAGGTCTCACGGGCTGCAACTTCGCCGCCGGCCGCTTCGGCTGCCCGCCCGAGAATCGCAACGGACTCACGGTGAACCGCACCGTGACTCTGCTCGACGCCCTCGGCGCAACGCAGACGGCCTATGATGAGCTCACCACCGCCTCGATCCATCTCGTCGCCTCTGTCGCCGGTGACGTGACTCACGGCCCGTGGACCGCCACTGTGACGCGGAATCGCGACTTCACCATCACTGGCCTCGCCGGCACCGAGACGAGCCGCACCGTCAACGGCACCGGCACCGAGAACATCTCGCGCTCGCGTCTCACCGAAGGCGGCGACACCCGTTCGTACACGGTCGCCGGCACCAGCGCCCTCGTGAACGTGGTCTACCCGGTTCGCACCCCGGGCGTCGACCCGTGGCCGCTCTCGGGCACGGTGACCCGTACCATGGTGATGACGCGCACCTCCGGCCCCAATGCCGGCGAATCGGTTACCCGCACCGTGGTGATCACCTTCAATGGCACCGCGACACCAACCGCGACGGTGAACGGCCTCGCCTTCACCCTCGATCTGGCGGCACGGCACGGCGAGCGGCACCCGGAACGCGACTGAGCACGCCCGCTTCACCGCTTCCCCTGCACGGGCAGGCTCTCCGGAGCCTGCCCGTCCGTTTTTGGCCCCCGGTTACTTTTGGACCATGACTGCTCATCAACCTGACCCCGCCGAATACTCACCGCACGACGTCGAAGCCAAGTGGCGCGACCGCTGGCGCGAGCGCCGCACCAACGAGCCCGACCTCGACGGCGCGACCCGTCCGTTCTACAACCTGATGATGTTCCCGTACCCCTCTGCCGAGGGGCTGCATGTGGGCAACCTCTTCGCATTCACGGGCGCCGATGTCTTCGGGCGGTACAAGCGGCTGCAGGGGTTTCAGGTCTTCGAACCGATCGGCTTCGATGCCTTCGGCATCCATTCCGAGAACTTCGCGCTGAAGGTCGGCAAGCACCCGGCCCAGCTGATTCCCAGCAACATCGCGAACTTCACCCGGCAGCTCACCCGGATGGGCGGGATGTTCGCGTGGGAGCACGTCCTCTCCACCACCGACCCGACCTACTACAAGTGGACGCAGTGGCTCTTCCTGCAGCTGCTCAAGCGCGGGCTCGCCTACAAGAAGAAGGGCGCCGTCAACTGGTGCCCCAACGACAAGACCGTACTCTCGAACGAGCAAGTGGTCGGCGGCCATTGTGAGCGCTGCGGCGCGCTGGTCGAGCAGCGCGTGCTGGAGCAGTGGTATTTCCGGATTACCGATTTCGCCGATCGCCTGCTCGCGAATCTCGATGATCCCACGCGGATGGACTGGTCGCCAAGCACTGTGCTCGCCCAGAAGAACTGGCTCGGCCGTTCGGAAGGCGCCGAGGTCCGCTTCGCCGCTGACGGTCACGCCGGCGTCGAGATTCCGGTGTACACCACCCGGCCCGACACGCTCTTCGGCGCGACCTTCCTCGTGCTCGCGCCGGAGCATCCACTGGTCCAGCAACTCACCACGCCTGCGCAGCAGGCGATGGTCGAGGCCTATCGCACCGAAGCCGGCGCGAAGGATCTGGTCTCCCGCAAGGTCGGCGACAAGGAGAAGTCCGGCGTCGCCCTCGGCAGCTTCGCGACCAACCCGGCCACGAATCAGCCGATCCCGATCTGGATTGCCGACTATGTCCTGATGGAATACGGCACCGGCGCCATCATGGCCGTGCCCGGACACGACGAGCGCGACTTCGCCTTCGCGACGAAATATGCCCTGCCGATCACACGCGTCGTGGCGAACGCCACAAGCGGTCCCGATACCCCGCTGACCGAAGCGTTCGTCGATGTCGATAGCGGGACGATGGTGAATTCAGGCAACTTCAGCGGCATGGCCGCACTCGAAGCCAAGGCGGCGATTACCCGTTGGCTCGAGTCGGTGAATCGTGGCAAGGGGACCGTTCAGTACCGGCTCTACGACTGGTGCATCTCGCGCCAGCGCTACTGGGGTCCGCCCATTCCGATCATCTATTGCGATGATTGCGGCGCGGTGCCGGTGCCCGAAGACCAGCTGCCAGTAGTGCTGCCCGAGATCGAAGACTTCCGTCCCGACGATTCCGGAATCTCGCCGCTGGCGCGCCACAGCGAGTGGTACCACGTCCCTTGCCCCAGGTGCGGCAAGCAGGGCCGACGCGAGACCGACGTGTCCGACACCTTCCTCGACTCGGCGTGGTACTTCCTGCGCTATCCGAGCAGCGAGTTCAACGACCGCCCCTTCGATGCGGCACGCACGAAGACCTGGCTCCCCGTCACCAGTTACATCGGTGGCAATGAACACGCCGTGCTGCACCTGCTCTACTCGCGCTTCATCACCATGGTGCTGCATGACGCGGGCATGCTCCATTTCGACGAGCCCTTCCGCACCTTCCGCGCGCACGGGCTGATCGTGAAGGACGGCTCCAAGATGTCGAAGTCGAAGGGCAATGTGGTTGTCCCCGACGACTATATCGACAAGTGGGGCGCCGACACCTTCCGCACCTATCTGATGTTCCTGGGCCCGTTCCAGGACGGCGGCGACTTCCGCGATTCGGGCATCAGCGGGCCGCGTCGATTCCTCGACAAGGTCTGGGATTTGGTTGCCGCGAGCGGCCACCCCGACTGCCGCGACGCCGAGATCCGGCGCGAAGTGCTGGTGAAGTGGCACCAGACCAAGAAGAAGGTCGGTGAAGAGCTCGAGCAGCTGCGCTACAACACCGCCATCGCCGCGCTGATGGAGCTGATGAATGTGCTGCGCGAGCAGAATTGTGCCGAGCCCGGCCTCGTCGGCGAAGTGGTGCAGATGCTGGCGCCGTTCGCGCCGCACTTCGCCGAGGAGTGCTGGGAGCGCCTCGGCCACCAGGGTTCCATCTTCGACTCGGCCTGGCCGAGCTACGATCCGGCGCTTACGGTCGAGGACTCTGTCACCGTGGCCGTGCAGGTCAATGGCAAGACGCGCGGCACCGTGACACTCGCGCGTGACGCCGGCGAAGAGAGCGCACGTGCCGCAGCCCTCGCCGATGAAAGCATCGCGAAGCATCTCGAAGGCAAGGAGATCCGCAAGGTGATCTGGGTGCCGGGACGATTGCTGAACCTGGTGGTGGGGTGAGCGAGACGATCGACTTCGCCGACTTCCTGCGCGTCGATGTCCGCGTGGGAAGAATTCTCGAGGCACGCTTCAACCCGAAGGCGATCAAGCCGGCGTATCATCTCGTGCTCGATTTCGGCCCCGAAATCGGCCGCAAGGAATCCAGTGCCCAGCTGACCGTGCACTACACTGCCGAGGAACTGGTGGGGCGCGAGGTGGTGGCGGTGGTGAACTTCGCGCCGAAGCGCGTAGCGGGCGTCAAGAGTGAAGTGCTCGTCCTGGGGGTACCCGATGCCGAGGGAGCGGTGGTGCTGCTGCAACCCACCACCGCAGTCCCGCTCGGCGGGCGATTGTACTAGAGCTCCGAGGTTGGCATCTTCAGGGTCTGCACGGCGCGTATTCGCCCCCCTAAGCCACTCCAGAAATCGATCACTCCTGAAAGCATGCACCCTCCGATGGCTCCCAGCCTGCAATTGATCGCTTGTGTGAGACCGTTCGCGCTCCATCGGAGTTTCCCCTGCCATGCAGCTACAATCGTATCCCCACGAATAACCATCAGGACCGGCACACCTCGAATTTTCATAGCGGCGGCGGCCTCTTGGGACACGGAAACCAGTGTGTCCGGTGCACTTGCCCGATCGACGCCCCAATAGGAAAGGCCGCTCACCTCGCTACCCACCCGCAAGGCGACGAAGCGAGCTTTCCCATCCGCGACCCCTCGCCCAACTTCGCGGACCCACGAGTGGTCCATTCTGCAGTAAGGGCACCCGGTACTGTAGACATACACAAGAGACACCGAACCGGGATTGCTCAACCCCGGAGGGAAGCTATCCACTGACGGTGTCAACTGGCGCACGAGCGGAATCAACTCGGATCCATGAGTTCCTTCCGCGCGTACCACCGCGACTCGCCAGCCAACAATCGCCAGAGCTCCGGCTCCAAGCAGCAGTCGCCCTCGACGGGTCATCAACGGCGGGAACCCTCTGCCGGCATTCCGAACGAGAGTACAATCGGAAGATCGTCTCGCATTCCGAGAATGACCAACTCACCGTTGGCCACAATCACATCCATGGGTCGGACACCCAGCTTCCCCCTCAGTCTGTAGGTCTGAAGGTATCGAAGATCCGCGGCGTCATATACGTCCACGCAGAGAAAGGAGCACGAAGTCGAACCTCCGAAATAGACGTAGATCTTCCCCGCATCCGCGCTTACATCAAGCGCGAAGGGAATAGGGAGGTCGGAAGTGTCCTTGGCTTCCATCGCTGGGCGATACTTACGCTGTTCCAGCGCCTCGATGTATTTGACCTGTTTCGGTGTACCCGTCGGGGAGAATACTGCGAGGCCGTTGGCAGTCTTCCTGGCGGCGACACACTTCGGTGACCCGGCGGATGGCAAGGACGTCAGGTCGAGCGCCCTGTCCGTCATGCTTGGACCACCAATTGCGAACGGGTATGCGACCTTCGGCAGCGCCCTGGACTTGGAACGAATGACCCCTAAACCCGAACCGACCGGATCTGGATAGTGGACAATCACTTCCCCCGTCCGAAGCGAGCAGATCCCTGCGATGAACAAACCATTGGGAATGCTTCGCTCCTCCAGCAGCTTCCCGCTGGTGGCAATGAAATAGAGGCGGCGAGTTCCGTTGTCGACGATGACGGTCCCATCCGGGTGCCAGGATGCGAGCACGGGCTGAATCATCTCGCCAGGCCCACGCCCCTTCTTCCCGTATCTCCACAGTTCCTTGCCAGTACGACTGTCGAGCGCGACGACTCCAGGCGCACCTGGGTCCGTGATGAGGACCAGCGACCCGGACGCCATGATTCTGTTTGGGTTGACGAGGGGACCCGACGAATCGCCACCGACAACCCACCGAGCGTCGGAGTATTTGAGTTGTAGCTCAATCACCTTGCGGCCGCCCTGTCCGGCGGCCGACGCGGCTAGGATGAGTGCCCACACACCCGCGAGGCGTGCCACTCGAGTCATTCGGAATCCTCGCTCACTAGCGATGTATGGAAATGCCACCCTTGCCGCGCCCCGAGTCACTGATCTTCAGATCCCACCAGCAGGACCTTCCCACTTGTACACCTGAATCGTGCGACACATCCGGACTCCCTGCTCATTAATGAAACAATCACCTGGATCGAAGACGTAGCCACAACTGGTACTTGAGACCGTCGCGAGACAGAGAGGGATCTCCTGCTGCGCTGCCCCGGCTCGAGGGCCGAGTGCGATAGCGGCTACAAGGAACACCGTCAGAACAAGAAACTTGCGAAACATCAGAGTACCTCCGGATGACTAGCTGATGATGGGACCGGAACCGGTTGGGCGATACTTGTTGAGAATGGGGCAGTAGGCTTTGCCATCCTGGGTCACACAATGATCGAGATCGATCTCGTATCCGCAAAGCACTGCCGCAGGCGCTGTCGAACACGCCTGTTCCTGTTCCCTCGCGTCTGACCGCCCCGGGAGGAGCAGGAGCGCCGCGACCGCGAAGAATCCGGTCTTGAGTATGCGAGACATCTTCAAACTGACCTCCATGTTGTTGAGTGCTTATGCTGGCAGGAGAAGAACTCCTCCAAGGTCTCGACCCCTGGATTATCCGTCAATAGTGCAATCTTGCACTAGCATTGGGTCAAAGAAATCCTATTCCCGCTTGACACGGTCAATTCATTCGTAAGAATCGCACAGGCTCCTTGCGTTGCACGCTGTCAATCGCTTACCGTTTTGCTTAACCAATACGAATTCACTACAGCACAACTGATATACCTCACCCCCAGAGGCCAGTTTGTCGCAACCCTGCATCGCGCCCCCGGCGCAGTCACCGCGAATTCCGTTCGTACTCACAGCACAACAGTTTGAGCTGGTCTGCGACACTTGGCGCCTCTCCCCGCAAGAGCGGCAGTGCTTTGCCTTGCTTTTGGCTTGGAAGGTTCCGAAGGAAATTGCTCGGACGATGGGGCTCGAGGTCTCAACCGTCCGGACGATGATTGGTCGGATTTACCGGGAGAGGGCGCGGGTCTGGGGCGGTGTCCTACCTTTGCTTTCAGCCGCGGCGGAACTGCTCGCTCAGGCACCTATCGCCTAATCCTGCGCCACCGAAACCGGAGGTGCGGTCGAAGTATCACAAGCGGAATCGCCCGCTAAATACGATGTCCATCGGAAATAGGGCGGCGTCTCGGGGCGAGGGCAATTTGCAAGTGAGCTGGGTACCGGGACGCAGTTCGCCGTCCATTAGACCGGTGGGGCGCGAGGTGGTAGCGGTGGTGAACTTCGAACCGAAGCGCGTAGCGGGCGTCAAGAGTGAAGTGCTCGTCCTGGGGGTACCCGATGCCGAGGGAGCGGTGGTGCTGCTGCAACCCACCACCGCAGTCCCCCTCGGCGGGCGTCTCTTCTAGCGTTCCTCCCGCATGGCAAGCTGCGGCGAGACTCGGGCCGCGCGCAGTGCCGGCAGCAGCGTCGCCAGGAACGCCACGACCAGCAACACTCCCGCGATCCCCACGAATGCCACCGGATCAGTCGGTGTGATCCCGAACAGGATGGCACGCATCGCTCGGGTGACCAGCAGCGCCACGACGGTACCGATCCCCAGACCAAGCAACGCATTCCCCAAGCCGTAGCGCAGCACCAGCGCAGTGATCCCCACGGGCTCGGCGCCAAGCGCAAGGCGGATACCGAGTTCACGCTGCCGTTCCTGAACGTCCCCGGCACACATCCCGTGAATGCCAACCGCCGCAAGCATCATCGCACAGAGCCCGAAGGCCGCGAGGATGAAAGCGGTGAATCGCTCGCTCGCCACGGCGTCGCCGATCACGGCATTGAGCGATGCGACCCGGAACAACGGCACATCGGGATCGATCGATGCCAGTGCCTGACGTATCACCGGTACGATGCTCTCGTTGCCGCGTACCATGAGGTCGATGCTGTTGCCCGTCGATTGCCCGATTGCCAGGTATGCCGTGGGATTCGGGGGCTGGCGCACTCCGGCGATCCGGGCATCCGCAACCACACCGATCACCTCGGCCGTGATCCCGCCGTTCAGCTGAATCACTGCACGCTTTCCGATGGGGGATCCGCCGGGCCAGAGATGGTCCGCCAGACCGCGAGTGATCACCACCACCGGAGGTGCGTCGGCGCGATCGGTAGCGCTCATCAGCCGCCCTGCGAGCAGCGGCATCTGCAATGCCCGAAAATAGTCGCGGTCGGCCCATCGAATATCGACCGGCGGCGGCTCCATTCCGGCCACGATCGCAGCTCCCTCCGCGAGCACCGTCGTGCGTGGTCCGCCGCCACCGAACGGTCGCAGACTCACGGCGCCTGCCGCAGTCACTCCGGGTTGCGCACGCGCGGTTCCGACAATTGCGTCGAAGACGGCCAGACGCCGACCGGCGTCAGGGTACCGCTCCGTGGGCAACATGATCCGCATTGTGGTGACGGTATGCGGATCGAAGCCGAGATCCACCGCCTGCAACGCGACGAAACTGCGGACGGCGAGCCCGGCCGCGACGCTGAGCACTAGCGCAAGAGCCACCTCGGCCACAACGAGCGCCCGGCCGCTGCGTCGCGTGATCCGCACGCTGGCGTGTTCTCGCAGGGTCGATGCGGCGTTGCCCCTGGTGGCGCGCCAGGCCGGAAGAATGCCACACACGAGCGCGGTGGCAATCGAGATCACTGCCGAGGCAATCACCACAGGCGCATCCACGCCTGGAATTGCAGGCTTCGCGATCTCGGCCGGCAAGAGCCGGTAGAGGATTCGCACACCCCACGCGGCCGCCAGCGTTCCCGCCACACCACCGACCAGGGCGAGCAGGGAACTTTGCGCCAGCAGTTGTCGCACGACCCGACCTCGTGAGGCCCCCAGCGAAACGCGGAGTGCCAACTCACCCTCGCGCCGTCGCAGGTGTGCCAGGGTCAGCGTGGCCACGTTCACGATTCCCATCACCAGTAGCAGTCCTACCGCCCCGAGCAGCACCAGGAGCGGCGTGCGTGCATCGCCCGTAATTTCGCGCCGCAAGTCGACTATCGCCGTCGACCACCCGGCCGCCTCCGGCACCGACTCCGCATGTTGGGCGGCCAGCCGATCGAGGGCGGTGACGGCAACCTCCTTCGTCACGCCTGCATGCATCCGGCCGATAACCGCGAACGCCCGACCCCAGGCCCGGAGGTCTGCAGCTGGTATCAGCGGGATCCACAGATCCTGGTCGGCCATCCACCCGAGTCTCGGAGGCTCGAAGGACGGCGGCATGACACCGATCACGGTATACGGCACGTTGTCGAGCGCGATGGTCTTGCCCACAACAGCGCGATCAGCAGCGAGCTGATTCGACCAGAAGGCGTGCGACAACACGACCAGTCGCGTCCCCGCGACTTCGTCGGAGGGCAGCAGCGTCCTGCCGAGCATCGCCCGGCTCCCGAGCAACGTGAAGTAACCCGGTGAGACCTGTGCCCCGGCCACACGCGATGCGGCGCCGGCGCCGGTGAGCGTGCTTGGCGCAGGCACCAGCGCTGCCATCCCGTCGAAGAGCGCCTGCTCCGCTCGCCAGGCTTCGAATGACGCCATCGACGCCGGCGTGTGTTCGAGCTGCCGCTGGGCGTTGCGCTCCCAGATCGCGACCAGGCGATGCGGTTCGACATAGGGCAGGTCGCGCAACACGACGCCGTGCACCACCGTGTAGAGCGCCGCGGTCGCTCCAATGCCGAGGGCGAGCGTGAGCACCACGGCGAGCGTAAACGTCGGTGCTCGGAGCAGCACGCGCGTCGCGTGCCGCAGGTCGGCCGTCAAGTCTTCGAGGCGACGAACGCCGCGACTGTCCCGCGACTCTTCCTTGAAGCGCTCGACTCCCCCGAAGCGCAGCAATGCTTCGCGACGCGCCGCCGCGGGAGCTGTCCCCCGCGCGACCAGCTCGGCGGTCTCGCACTCGATGTGGTACTGCATCTCAGCGCTCATCTGTTGTTCGTGCGACGACCGGCTCAACCAGAGCCGCACGCGCCGCAGTCTGACGAAGATCCAGTTCATCGCGACCTCACGTTGCACGCAGCACGTGATTCACTGCTAGCGAAAAGACCCGCCACGACTGCACCGCCTCGGTCATCTGTTGCTGACCAGCCAGCGTCAGGCGATAGACCTTGATGCGCCGCCCCTCGGGCGAACTCTCCTCGGAGCCAACGATCCAGCCGCGGTCCTCCAACCGGTACAGCGCGGGGTAGAGTGACCCCTGGTTGACGGAGAGCACGTCACGGGAGGTCTGCTGGATCCGCTTCGAAATGGCCCAGCCATGGAGCGGAGTGTTGCCCAGCGCCTTCAGGATCAGCAGATCAAGCGTTCCCTGGAGCAGGTCGGCCTTGCCGTCGCGCATTCGCACCCCGAGCGTTGCAGAGGTCATACTATGCCGTTCGACATAAGCCTGCGTCATCGGTTGTCGAATGTCAATGTATCCGTGGGCTACTTGTCTGCGTGGCACTGCGGCAGTAGCTTCCCCGTGTACTACACGGGGAGAACAACCAGATGAAAGAAGCCACCTCGAATCTTCCGATTCTCAAAGGGACCCTCGACATGCTGGTCCTCAAGGCGTTGAGTGGCGGACCCATGCACGGCTTCGGAATCGCCCTCTGGTTGGAGCAGCATTCAACGGGGCAACTCGAACTCGACGACAGCCTCACCTATCAGGTGCTTCATCGCCTCGAGGGACGCGGCCTCATCGACGCCGAATGGCGCGTGACCAGCAAGAACCGACGCGCCCGTCTGTATACCCTGAATCGCGCGGGTCATGACCACCTTGGGGCGGAATTCCAGCAGTGGCTCCGCTTCAGCAGTGTCGTCACCGGCATCATGACGCAGACCCTCCACCCTCACCCGGGATAGCAGGCGATGCCTGACAGTTCGGGCAAGCTTCCGCCAGGGGCACGATGGTTTCGTCTGCGACCGAGAGGACGCGCGGCGATCGAGGCGCAGATGCGTGAAGAACTCGACGCGCATCTCGCCCTTGCCACCGAGTATCTGGTGTCGCGTGGCGTCCCGCCTCAGCAGGCCGAGGACCAGGCGCGGGCACGCTTTCGTGATTTCGAGACCGCACGGCAGAACCTCTACCGCACCGCCAGACAGCGTGAGGCAGAAATGGCACGTCACCAGGCCCTCGGGGAAGTCCGCACCGACATTCGATTCACGATCGAAGGAATCGCTCGCGACCTCCGCCTCGCGGCCCGCGGATTTCGTCGCGTGCCGGCCTTTGCCGCCGCGGCACTCATGACGCTGGCGCTCGGGATTGGTGCCACCACGACGGTGCTCTCACTCGCGTACAACATCTGGCTCAGACCACTGCCGTACGCCGATCCAGCTCGACTCGTCACGCTGCGGGACGCCTATCGCGGGCAAGGCGTGGGCGGGGTCTCGTCAGCGGAGATCGAGGATTTCCGTACCAATCCGTTCCTGGGCGGCGTCGCCGGATTCTCCTACGGTGCGGCCATCACCAAGGTCGCCGGGGAACCGGTACGGCTGGTCTGCTATCGTGTCACCAGCAATCTCTTCGAAGTGCTTGGCGTCAGACCGATCCTTGGGCGTGGCTTTGTGGCCGAAGAGGGCATCCAGGGTCGGGGCGCGGTCGTAGTGATCAGCCACCGGTTCTGGAACCAGCGACTCGGAAGCGACCCGGCGGCCGTTGGAAAATCGCTGGAACTCTTCGGTTCGACCTTCACGATCATCGGTGTCATGCCGAAGGAGTTCCAGATTCCTTCGGGCGTTCGAAGTGACCTGTGGATTCCCAGCGAGAATGTCGGCGTCGCAGCGAATCGCGGCCAGCGATACGCCGGCGCAGTGGCCCGCCTCAAACCCGCAGCGAGCCTTCAACAGGCGCAGGCGGGAATGGCTCCTATCAATAGTCGCCTGGCGCAGGACTACCCCGACACCCATCGGGAATGGACAACCATTCTGACTTCGATCAGCGACGAGACGCTCGGAAGCTACCGCGCAGCGTTCACATTCCTGTTGGGGACCGTCGGCCTGCTGCTCTTGATTGCCTGCGCGAACATCGCAAGCCTCTTTCTCGCACGAAACAGCGCGCGTCACGGCGAGCTGGCGGTACGGGTGGCCTTGGGGGCGACTCGCGGCCGGCTCACCAGACAACTCTTCATTGAGAGTCTTCTGCTTTCCGCTGCTGGTGGTGTGCTGGGAATACTCGCGGCGCGACTCGGCACCCCCTTGCTGGTCAGGATGTTGCCGCCAGGCACGCCCCGGCTTGACGAGGTCGCTGTCAACTTGCCGGTGCTGGGATTCGCCGTGCTGCTCTCGGGACTCGCCGGGATACTCTGCGCCATCGCTCCAGCCTGGCACTTGAGCACGAACGCGCCTCACGAGTGGATCAAGGGAATGAGTCGCACCGTCGTGCAAGGCCGGCACGCACTGCAACAGACGCTGGTGATCGCGCAGGTTGCGCTGTCGCTGATGCTGATGGTGGGCGCCGGATTGATGCTCAAGAGCTTCTTCCACCTGACAGCCCGCGACCACGGATACGATCCACAAGGGTTGCTGACAATGAGCGTCACCGTTCCATTCGATCGCTACGGGAGCGAGTCGGCACGCGCCCAGGTCTATCAGCAGATCACTGGCCACATCGCCCGACTGCCGACGGTAGAATCGGTGGGTGAGGTCAACGGATTCCCGGGGAGCGGGCTCGGTACGCTTGGTTTTGGCTCCGTCGGAACCAAGCCGGGTTCGCCATCCGTACAGGTCACCCTGCATGCGAACGGGCCGGACTACTTCCGGACGATGAGGACGCCGCTCATCTCAGGGAGAGCGTTCACCGGGCAGGATCGGGGCGGGACACCGCACGTCCTCATCGTCAATCAGGCGTTGGCGGCGAAATTGTGGCCCGGCGAAAGTCCCATCGGCAAATCGCTCGTACTCCCGGCAGCGATGATGGCGATGGCCGGGGGCGACAAGGAAACCGCGTTCGAGGTGGTTGGTGTCGCAGGCGACATGCGACTCCGTGCACTCCAGGCCCCGCCGGAAATCTTCATACCCACGTCGCAGGCGACCCCGTTCTGGACCAACCTCGTCATTCGAACTCGTGACAATCCGTCAGCGGCCATCGAGGGCATCCGGCATGCCATCACGTCGGTCGAGCCGGACATGCTCATCGAGAACGTCGTTCCGATGGACGAGATTGTGTCGGGTTCGGTCGCGATGCAGCGTGCTCAGAGCACGATCGTCACTGTCTTCGGCGCCCTCGCCGCCCTCCTGTCCTCGGTTGGCCTCTACGGGCTGCTCTCGCACCTTGTGAGTCAACGGCTGCGAGAAATAGGAGTGCGGCTGGCACTGGGGGCGCGCCGCGCCGACGTTTTCAAGTCGGTCGTCTCGCGCGGGATGGTGTTGGCCTCGATCGGGATTGCTGCCGGAAGCGGCGCTGCGTACGCCTTGGTGCGGGCCATGCGCACGCAGGTCTTCGGACTCGCCACGGTCGAGCCGGGTGTGTTTGTCGGCGCTATCGCCGTATTGCTCGTCGTCTCCCTGGCTGGCTGCTACTTCCCCGCCTGGCGCGCGACACGAATCGATCCACTCACGGCGCTGCGCTGAAGGGGAAGTGTGGGCGCATCAGGGCGTCGGGGTCCCTTCGATCCGCGCCTTGAGTCGCTTGAGGTCCGACTCATAGATCAGTCGCAGCGCACCCACCATCACCTTGCTGGCGCCCGAAACAATCGCGCCGCCCATCTTGCTGCTGTCCTTGGTCGCCGTCCCTACCGAATCCATGAATGGCGCCGAGAAAGTGCTGATCAGGACGGTGGAATCGCCCTGTGCCACCAGCGAATCGCGCCGCATCATCAACGTGCTTTTCACCTTCCCGGTGTCGGGGCGCATCTCGAGCACCAGCAACCGCGGTGCCGAAATTTCCTTGACGACCCAGTCCATGTTCTGGCGGTTGCCACCGATCTCGCGACCCGGATCATCGAGCACCAGCGTGTCGCCTGCGACCAGCATCCCCTTGCCGATCGGCCGCGTGACCTTGGCCGACGCGACCCACGCCGACATCGAGTCCGGCGTTGCGAGCGACGCGAAGATCCGCTCCGGCGAGCCGGCAATTGTCATGGTGAGGGTATCACCCGCAGCGGTCATCTTCTTGTAGCCGAAGTACGCCCCGCCGATGACCACGATCGCCAGCACCGCCAGGATGCCCAGGATCCATTTCCACATGACTTACTCTCCGCCTCTGGTGGGGGCCGCAGTGCGCGCGCCGAACATCTGATCGAGCATCAGCAAGGCCGATGGGTCCTTGCCAGCCATCTTGAGCTGTTCGATGGCGGTCTGGGCACTCTTCTCTTCCTCGACCTGCTCGTTGATGAACCACTGCAGCATCACCTGTGAGGCGTAATCATTTTCCTTGTTCGCGAGCGAGTAGAGCGCATTGATTGCCTTGGTCACTTTCTGCTCGTGACCGAGGGCCGCCTCGAAGACCGAAATCGGCGTGGCATAATTGAGCTTGGGCTGCGCAATCGAGGCCAGCTCGACCGCGCCACCCCGGTCGATCATATGGTCAAAGAGCTTCATCGCGTGGACCCGCTCTTCCTCGCTCTGGAGCCGCATCCAGTTCGCCATCCCCGGAAGGGCAGCGGACTCGAAATGGGCGGCCATCGCCAGGTAGGAATAGAAGGAGGCCATCTCAAGGTTGATCTGGGCGTTGAGGGCGTCCTGGACCTTCGTGGAGAGCATCGGGGAATCATCCGGTTTGAGGTGCAACTTGAATCTACCTTATCCGGAAGCCCGTCCAGTCTCCCCCAGGCTGCGACCCTATGCGGGGGTACCGCATCCTAGTATGTGCCATGACTAGAGCGCTGACGATGGACATCATGTCCCTGCCGAATGCCGAAGCCGTGGTCGCCCGCGCCAAGCTGGGCGACCCCGTAGCCCTCGAGGCGCTGTACACCGCCTACAGCACGCCGGCTTACAATCTGGCCCGGCGAATCTGCCGGACCACGGAAGACGCCGAAGATGTGCTGCAAGAGACCTTCTTCGAGGTGTGTCGTAGTATTCGCAACTACCGTGGCGATGGCTCCATCTGGGGCTGGATTCGGACGGTGACCTCCAGCAAGGCGCTCATGCGCCTCCGCCGCAACAAGTACCGCGATACCGACGACCTGACCGATGAACTGGCACCCTCGAGGGCCGGTTCGCACGCGCTCCGGATGGACCTCGAGAGTGCCCTCGCGCGGCTCTCCGAGACCGCCCGCGCCGTGGTCTGGTTGCATGACGTCGAGGGGTACACCCACGAAGAGATCGCTTCCCAGATGGGAAAGACCGTCTCCTTCTCGAAGTCGCAGCTGGCCCGGGCGCACCAGCGCCTCCGCCTCTGGCTCGGCGAGGAGGCCTTCGCATGAGCAGCGCACATCTCTCGATGGAGCAATTGGTCGCCGTCCGTGATGGCGACCGCAGCGAGCCGTCGTACGCCGAAGGGCACCAGCACGTCGCCGCCTGCGTCCAGTGCACCGCCGAACTCGAGCGGTTGCATCAGCGCACCGCGCGGCTGCGGGCACTTCCCACGCTCTCGCCGGCGCAGAACCAGTACCCCGCGATCCGCACCCGAGTGATCTGGGATCGCAAACAGTCACGTCTCCGTCGGGTCGCGGGGATCGCGCTCGCGGCCGCGGCAATGCTGGTGGTCACGGTCATCGGCCGCGATCTCCTCACCCCGACCCGGCTCGATGCGGAGCAGCAGATCGCGAGTGCGATGACCTCGTCGCAGCAGCTCGAGCGCGCCCTCGTTCGCATCAACCCCGATGAACGGGTGATCGACGGTCGCACGGCCGAGCTGGTGATTCAACTCGAAGACCGGATCGCCGATCTCGACGACCAACTCGCTCAGGCCGCCACCTTGCAGCGCGAAGCGCGCTTGCGGCGGATGGTGGCACTCTGGCAGGAACGAGTCGGCCTCATGAACGCCCTGGTGGACGTCCACGTCACCAAGGCCAGCAACGTGGACCTCTAACTGGTCCATCTCTCGATTGGAGTGTGTCGTATGCGTGTGATTGGAATACTCGGGCTCGCGCTCTCCCTCGCCGTGCCGGCGATGGCGCAGGATACATCGATTGTGATTCGCGGCTCGAGTCGGGATGGTGCCGGATCGGCTGACACGACCATCACGATCCATCGACGTGGCCAGCCCGATCAGGTGGTCCGCGTCACCGGTAAGCTCAGCACGGAGCTGCGCGCCAACCTCGAGCGGCAGGTCGATGAGTCGCGCCGTGCCATGGCCAACGTTCGTGAGTCGAGCCGGATGGTGGAAGGACAGCAGCTCGAAGCCCGCCGCGCGCTCGGCGCGATGCGCGAGAGCAATCGCGTGCTGGAATCCCGGCAGCTCGACCTCGCCCGCCGACAGGCCGAAGCCGCCGGCGAGATGGGAAGCGTGATGCTGGCCCGCCCCTCGCGCGACCTCGCCGGCCGTACCATGCAGGTCTTCGCAGCCAAGCCGCGCATCGGCATCACGGTCGACATCCGCGCCCGCGACTCCGACAAGTACGGGGCTTACGTGAGCGCCGTGACCCCTGGTGGCCCGGCCGCCAAGGCGGGGATTCGCGCGGGCGACGTCATCACCCGGCTGGCCGGGAAGTCGCTGACCACCAATGACGACACCCCGCGTGAGGAAGGCTCCTCCGCCCCCGGGCTCCGCCTGCTGCAGGTCGCTTCGAAGCTCGAGGCAGGCAAGAGTGTCGACCTCGAATACCGCCGTGGCAACGACACCCGGAAGACCTCGATTCTTCCGGCCGACGATGACGGCTGGGTCTATGCCATCGATGGCGTTCCCAGCGCCGGGACGATCATGGCACGCCCGGGCGTGCCATCGGGCGGCACCTTCGGGTTCATGCAGGGGGCCCCGTCGACCGGTCGCAACACGATGGTTCCACGCTCGGGTGGAGGTGCCGGCGCAGGCGCAGTCGCGACTCCAGGCGAGCCATTCGAGGCGCGCTTCTTCGAAAACTTCGCCCGCGGTGCCGGTGGCAATCGGGTAGCTATGATCTCCAACTTCGGTGGCCCCCTCGCCGACCTCGAGCTCGCCCCGATCAACGAGAAGCTCGGCAGCTATTTCGGTGTCACCGAGGGGGTCCTGGTGATTGATGTGCCGGCCAAGGACAACCTCGGACTCACCCCGGGCGATGTCATTACCTCGATTGATGGCCGCAAGGTTGGCACCCCGTCGCAGCTCTTCCGGGTCCTCGGCACCTACGACCGCGGCGAGGAGTTCAAGATTCAGGTCACCCGCCAGCGCCGCACCGAGACCATCGTCTCCAAGGCTCCGTAGGCGTCGCGCTCGAGCGTCGAGAGTAGGCGTCGTGTTTACGCGACGCTCGATGGCGACGCCCGAATAAACGAAGCCCCGCGGCCTCTCCCGCGGGGCTTCGTCGTCTCAGGTCCACCCAATGATCGCTTGCGATCAGAGTAAGCGAATCCTACCTTAATTACATGCCCAAGTTCCTGCGCCGCCCTGAATCACGCCCCGACGAGCTCCTCATCGCGGCCCTCGCCCGGTTTACCGAGGTGGGGTACACCGACGCACGAGTCGAAGATGTCGCGGCGATGGCCGGCGTGACCGTCGGCACAGTGTACCGCTACTTCCCTGGTAAAGAGGCGCTCTTCCAGGCGCTCATCGAGCGCTACCTTGACGCCGGCTGGAGCCGGGGGAAAGAGATCACCGAGGCGTACGGCACCACGACCCCGCGCGAAGTGCTGACCCTGCTGCTCAATCGTCTCGCCGCGTCGCTGCAGGAGCCGGCCGCTCGAGATGTCCTCCTGCTCGTAGTCAGGGAGGCGGCGAGATTTCAGGCTGCCGTCGAAGCGTATGTGGAGCAACTACTCAAGAAAGGATGCATCGCTGTCGAACGCGCCCTGCGGCACGGAATCGATCGCGGCGAGTTCCCGCTACTGCCAGTCGAGCTGACCGCTCGAGCCCTCGTCGCCGGCGTCCTCCAACAGGTCATCTGGGAGGCCACCTTCGCCGAGCGGATGGGTGCCCCGCGCGATCCGATGGCCCAGACCGAACTCGCGATCGCCATGATGATCCGCGGCCTTCCGAACCCCGACAGCAATCCCCGGCCAACTCTCCCAACCATGCGCGCGGCAACCGCACCAGCCCCTGGGCACACCGGGGAGATCCCCATTCCAGGCAAGGTGCGCATCGTGACGCTTCGCCCGCCCTCAGCCGACTAGCTTTGACGATGGCCAATCGCGGATCACTACTCGCCCGGGCAATCACTCTTCGCTGCCCCCACTGCGGCGGACGGGGGCTCTTTCGTCACTGGTTCGCGATGAAGGACGCCTGCCCCACCTGTGGCCTCTCCCTCACCATCAGCAACTCGGTCGGGGCCAACCTCCTCAACCTCGTGACCGCCGAGTTTGTGTTGTTGATCACCCTGGCAGTGATCCTCGTCCGCACCTGGCCCGATCCACCCTGGAATCTCCTTCAGTATGGCGCCCCACTCCTGATGGTCGTCGCGCCACTGACGCTCTATCCGATCTCGAAGATCGTCTTCGTCGCCTTCGACTTGTCGCTCCATCCCGCGGCCACACCCGACATCCGGGTGCATGGCATCGGTGACCCACCGGCCTGAGTGGCTCGCTGGCAAAAGCCACCCCGTCGAAAGCGACGTGCGCAATGGTGGCCTCGGCTCTTCGCTGTCATCATTGTAACTGCTTGTTGTTACGCATTTTACCAGTGGTGGTTGCATAGACTACCACCTGATACTTCAGGCCCTGGTGCTCCGCGGTCGGACAAGCCAGTAGTTTCTGGTAAGACTACGCCTGAATTCTATGGTACCACATCCTCCCTCATCCCGATTGGCGACAACCTTTCCGCGAGACTGGTCGACAAGCCTGACTCGGCCGCCCCGCTCATCCTGATCATTGCCGGGCCCGGCGACGAACCAGCGAGCTGGGCTGGCGTGCAGTCGACCCTCGAACAGTTCGGCGTCGGGAGCCTGGTCGTCTCGGCCACGGCAGGGGAGGCACCGGTTCATCGTGCCGCCGAGTTTGTCGTCGGGGCGGCGAAGCGCAGGTCGCAACCCGTGGGCTTCCTCGCCGCCGGGGGAGCCATCGATGTGGCGCTTGGCCTCGGGGCCGAGTCGCCGCTCGCCGACCGGCCGCTGGCGCTGCTCTCGCCACCACTCCCTAGACGCGCGGCGCTCGACGGGCTCCTGACTCGCGCCCCTGCCTGGCTCCGTCACGGCCTCAGCTCGAGCAACGACAGCCGGCTCTCGGATTGGCGCGGAAAGGTGCTGGTCGTCCGCGCGAAGGAGGAGCGGCGCTTCGACGCAGTGGCCGCGAATGCCCTCGCGGCGGGGTCTCGTCGCGCCACCGCACTGGTGGTTCCGGGGAATGGCTTCGAGCACGCCCCGCTCCATCCCGATCAGGAGAGCTGGCGCGCCATCGCAGACTTCTTTCGCGGGGTTGTTCGCAAGCAACAGGAAATCATCGTCCCGCAGGACACGACCGCGCCACCACCACCGTAGTGGACGCGGGCTTCACGCCGGCGACGTCACTCCATTGCCCCATTTCGACCAGGCCCACGCCACCAGCAGCCAGGCTGCGACCGCTGCCACGGTCACGTCGGAGAGGAAGTGTGCCTGCGCCTGCACCCGCGTCACGGCGCACCCCGCTGCCAGCACCAGCCAGACCGGCCAGGCGCGAGGGTACATCCGGCTGAGCAGCCACGCGCCACTGAATGCCACCAGCGCGTGGCTGCTCGGCAAGCCGATGTCTTTGGTGGCGATCAACTGATCGGCGAATGGCCGGAAGTAGTAGGCCCCGTCGTGCAGCCCCGGTCGCTCGCGCCGCAACCCGATCTTCATCACCTCGGCCAGCAATCCACCTGCCGTCGGGACCAGGGCCAGCAGGAGTGCCCGGCGCCGGTCCCGCGTGGCAAGCCAGAGCGCCAGTGCGAGCAGCAGCCAGACCGGCAGGAATCCCACGGTGCGGAACATCCGGCCGAAGTCGTGGTCGTACACGCTGGGCGATATCAGGTGATGCCAGGCCCAGCTATCGCCAAGGTGGGCCGCGATGATCGCTACGACGAATACCACGATGATTCGGGGAGTGAGTCGCATGGTCCTGTAAGCTAGTGTCTCACTACTTTTCCGCGATGCGAATCCTCCTCGGGCCGGCCCTCCTCACCGTGGCGACTTCACTCGCCGCACAGGAGCTGCCGCCGTACGTCCCATCGAATCCTGCCCTGACCTCGCGCAGTGCGCTCTACGCGCAGCCAATGGTGCGGCCGTCGAAGGGGTGGCAACTGCGAACCGTGGCCGACTACGCCAATGCGGTTGAGGTCACCGTCGCACCGAGCGGCCGCACCTACAACTTCGACGCCGAAACGCTCTCTGGCGACATCTGGCTCACCCACGATCTCTCGCCGCGGCTCTTCGTGGTTGGCAACGTGGCAATCCGTGGTGGCTATGCCGGCTTCATGGATGGCTTCCTGAACTGGTATCACGATTTCGTCGGCCTCAAGGTCCCGGCGCGCAACAGGCGCACTGAGAATCGCTTTACCTGGGAGTACGATCTCCCCGACGGACAGCACCTTGTTTACGAACGACCGGGCACCTTCATCGGTGACGCGCGTGTCGGGGCAGGGCTTCGCTTCGGGAAGAGTCAGCTCGTCGCAGCGGTCACCTTGCCGACGGCTGGCGCCGAAGGTTGGGGTCGCGACGTGATCGGGACGGCACTGCAACTCACATCACGCTGGGTCGACAACTCGCGCTTTGTGGTAGAAGCCGGTGCTGCAGCGGGGTGGACGCCAACCCACGGCAGCCAGGCGGCCTTTCAGCGCGCGACCTTCCTGGGTGCGCAGCTCGCGTCGCGGTGGCGCTTCTCGGGTCGTCAGGCGCTCTTCGCGACCCTCTGGATGCAGTCACCCAACTGGAAGAACACCGGCTTCAACGCCCTCGACAACGCCGAAGTCACTCTCGACTTCGGCGGCCTCGTGAAGTTCGGCAAGCACTGGCCCGAGCTGCAGATCGGCATGACTGAAGACCTGATGCCCGCCGGCCCCGCTGTCGATGCGGGCTTCAAGCTCGGAGTGCGCTGGTAGAAAGCAGAAGGGTGAAGGGTGAAGGGTGAAGGGCGATGGGATGACATCCCCCCTTCTCCCTTCTCCCTTCTCGTTAGGCGTGATCCGCCGCGCCAAGCGGTGACCCCGCAAACGCGCGCCCGATCGCCGGGTGCCGCCGCCAGAGCCACGAACACATCACCACTGCTGCGAGCGTGTTGGCCGCGAGCACACTCCAGAGCGGAAACATTCCGGCAGCCGTTTCCGCGCCGATCTGCACCAGCCCGTAGAAGAACAACTCGAACACCACCAGCAACTGCACGATGGCGTAGCGCATCAGCCCGCTCGCTTCGGCACGCCGCGCGAGTGCGGTGAGGAAGAGTCCGAACGCGGTGAAGGCGATGAGATGGACGATGGTATAGAGCACGATCGCGAGCATGTCGGGGGATGTCGCAATCGGTGTGGCCTGGCGCATCACGAAGACTTCGCCGAGCACCGTTGGTGTCATCAGCGGTCTGCCCCGCGCGATGTCGACCGCGAGGTAGAAGGCGGCGACCACTGCCGCGCCAAGCAATCCGGTAATCACGCCCTCACGGCGTGCTGCGGCATCGTCCATCATCGTCGCGCTTGAGCTGCTGACCATGATCTTGCCCCCGGTGAAAATGCGGAGTTACGGCACGGCGTCTGCCGCGCCGGTGCCGAAGAGGAACTGCTCGAGATTGCGGAGAAGGAATTCCTTCGCCTTGGGCTGATGCGGCACCAGGGCGTAGTGATTGATGAGCTGCTGCTGGGTCTTGAGCCAGTCGGCCCAGCAGTCACGGCAGATGGTATCGAAGATCCGCTGGCCGAGGTCGTTGTTGAACGGCTTGAAGGCCTGCCGTTCGGCATCGCGGCCGCAGCGCACGCAGTGAATGGATGTCATGGGGGAGAAAGTAACTCCCGCCCAGTCGACCTGCTGGCGCCCCGCGATGGGGCGCCGCCCTACTCGCCGCGCTTGAGCGCCTTCACTCCGCTGGCGGTGCCGAGACCGGCCGCGAGTCCGGCGATCGCGGCGGTAAAGCCGGTCACCAGCGGCAGCAGGGCGGCAATCGGCGAGGCCACCAGCAGCACCGCGAAGCCTGCCAGCCACGGGGCGATCGGGTTCTTCACGGCATCGACGAAGCGGAGCTTGTTGCGAACGAACTCGCGGGCCAGGCCGAACATGAAGAGGCCGGCGGCCGCGGTGATCACCAGCGAGACCAGGCCAAACATTGCTGCGAACACGGGAAGTCCTCCGAACGAGACATGTTTCAGTACGCAACAGCCGTGATTCCGGTTTCATCCCCAGCCTCCCCAGTGTCTGAGGAGGAGACTCCTTACCAGCGAATGACCGCACTCCCCCACAAGAATCCCGACCCGAACGCCGTCACCGCCAGCAGGTCACCGCGCTTGAGCCGCCCGGCCCGGACGCACTCGTCGAGCGCAATCGGAATGGTTGCCGCCGTGGTATTCCCGAAGCGCTGGATGTTGTTGTAGACCTGGTCGTCGCGCAACTCGAGCGAGCGCTGTACCAGCTCCGAGATCCGCAGGTTGGCCTGATGGGGAATGAGCAGGGTGAGATCGCTCGTGGCGACGTTCGCCTTGGCCAGCGCCGCGCGCACCGATTCCGGCATCCGGGTGGTCGCGTGGCGGAATACTTCACGACCATTCATCTGCAGGAACGCCTTCGCCCCGACGTGCTCATGCTGCACCCGCGGATGGTAGATCGCCCCCGGTGCGTCGACCCAGAGTTCATGGGCATAGCCGCCGTCGCCGTGCAGATCGATCGCGAGCACCGCCGACGCGTCGTCCCCCTCGACCGCACCCACGATGACCGCCCCGGCGCCGTCGGCGAAAATCACCGCCGAGTCGCGGCCGGCCGAGGAGACGTCGAGTGCCGTCGACTGGATCTCCTGCCCGACGATCAAGATGGTGCGAAAGGTCCCCGCCTTGATGAAGGCGTCGGCCATCGACAGCGAATAGACGAACCCCGAGCATTGCGCCCGCAGATCGAACGCCGGAATGTTGCCGAACCCCATCGCGTGCTGCAGCAGCACGCCGTTGCCGGGAGCAAAGTGATCGGCGGTCGAGGTCGCGTAGATGATTGCGTCGATGTCGGCGACGGTGAGCCCGGCCATCTCGAGCGCCTTGTTTGCCGCGCCAGTGGCGAGCTCGATTCCCGTCTCTCCCTCACGGATCCAGCGCCGCTCCCTGATGCCGGTCCGCTGGGAGATCCACTCGTCGGAGGTATCCATGATGGCCGCGAGGTCGTCGTTGGTCACGACGCGCTCGGGCACCAGATGTCCGGTACCGATGATCTGCAAATTGGGCATCACGAAAGGTAAGGCGGAACCGAAGCGAGGGGAGGGGAACGGGCGGCCCCCGCCTGACAGGACAATCACACTGCCGACTTGATCACCCCGGCGCTCCGCGGTATCGTGAAGCACAACTGAGTGCAACGCGTCGAGCGTAGGGGCCCCTCCCGGGGTGCATGGTCGACGTTGTCAACACGGACTCCCTGGCCGGTTACGGGGTAGTTCGTGGTCTTGCGTCTACCCCCCAGGCAACACGCAACGGAGGTACGACATGAGGCAGGTTCTTCGGTTGTTGGGGATCGGCATTGTCGCCGGCGCAGGCCCCGCGATGGCCCAGACCATCGACGTCCCGCTCGCTGCCGCCCAATGGCAGGCCAGCGACAGCATCCGCTTCGAGCAGTGGCAAGGCCGACCGGCCCTCTGGATCAACAAGGGCTTCGCCTGGGCGACTGGCGTGAGCGCCGCCAACGGTAGTTTCGAGGCCGATATCTGGACCGGCGCCTCGGCCCAGAACATCGGCATCACCTTCCACACCCGCGACCGCAATGCCTCAGAAGTCATCTTCGTCCGGCCTGGCCTCAGCGGGACACCGGAATCCGTCCAATATGGTCCGGCCCTCAACGGTACCGGCGTCGCGTGGCAGATCTATCACGGCGATGGCGCCAACGCGGTCGCCAACATCGCTCGCGAGACGTGGGTCCATCTCGAAGTGCGCGTCGCTGGCGACACGGCCCGATTCTACCTCGAGCACGCTGCCGAGCCGATTCTCACGGTGCCGCACCTCGTACTCGGGCCCGATGCCGGCGGCAGTATCGGCGTCTGGACCGGCGCGTTCGGGCGCGGTGCCTGGTTCTCGAACGTGCGCTACACTGCCGACAACGGCAGCCACCCTGTTCCATCGCCGCCGCTTCCGATCGGCACCATTACCGATTGGGAGATTTCGCAGGCATTCGAGGCCGCGACCCAGACGCCAGGGTCATTGCCAGCACCAGCTTCGCTGAAGTGGGAGAGAGTGCGCGCCGAGGCGCCTGGGCTGGTGTTGCTGAATCGCTACCGTGTGGCGCCAGCGCGCGGTGCGCCGGGAGCATTTCCTGACAGCATTCTGGGTGGGCAGGTCAACGGATCACGCGTGGTGTACGCCCGCACCGTGATCACGGCAGCCAAGGCCGGCATCCGCCGCATTCACGTCGGCTTCAGCGACGCCGCAGTGCTCTACAGCAACGGTGTGCCGCTCTTCGCCGGCTTTCGACCGGCGTACCTCAACGATCTTGGCTACATGAATCTGCTGGGCGATGCGGTCTATCTGCCGCTCAAGGCCGGGCGCAACGAAATCGTGCTTGCGGTCACCGAATACTTCGGCGGGTGGGCCTTCTCGGCCCGGCTCGATCCGTAGTTGAACGAATGGGGTGCGGCTCCCTCAGTTGGGGAACCGCACCCCGCGCGCCGCGAGGGTGTCATCGTCGTAACGAACTTCGAATGTCGCCGGCCGACCAGCCACACGCTTGAACGTGAAAAGCATGTCAGGACGTAACACTTCGTAGATCTCCCCGCTCTTGTCATACAGGCCGGGCGCAAAGATTTCCGGCGCAACCCGGATCATCGCGAACTTTCCCATCCAGTTGTCGTTCGGCTCGAACTGCGCCTTCAGCGTGCCGTTCTCGTGGGTAAGGATCAGCTCCTTGGTCTTGCCGCTGTCTCTTCCCTCCATCTCGGTGTAGCGGAACTTCCCGAGGTACGGCCGCGCCTCAGACTCGGCCAGCTCCACCTTCAATGATGGTTGCACCACCAGCTTCATCGTGGCCCGGGTGGTGCCCCACTGCATCGCAATGGTGCCACCACCCACGCTGAGTTCCGGTATCGACCAGGTCAGTACATCAACGAACTGCGCCTGATCGATCGTGACCGGAAAGCGGATCTGCCTGGCAGCGGAATCAGGTGGATCCATATGGAAGCGGTGCGAATCCGGATCGAGCACCATCGTCCAGTCGCCCTGTTCCTTGAGGATCATCCAGACGGCGTACTTCCCTTTCGGCACCGGACGGCCGCCAATCGTCACATCCTTGCTCACTTCCAGCGTCGTGGCCCAGTTGGCGCCGGGCGTCCACGTTTCGCCCCAGTGCGCGGCCGGCGTGCCGAACAGTTTCGTCCTCCCCCGCGTACGCGGACGCGAGTAGGTGATCGTGAGCTTCGTGCCATCAATCATCTGAGTGATCGAGCCGAGCTCACTGGCGCGGATCTGTGCCGGCGAAGCGACGGGGAGTGCGCAGATCATCATGGCAGCAACAATCGCGGCGCGGAGACCAGCGGTCATGGCAGGATGCCTCGGTTGGGGCAGGCGAGCAGTCTCAAGGGTCTGCGTCAATCACCAAACTGCGCGTCGACCGCGACACGAATCTCGTCGAGCGTCTTTCCTTCCTTGTGTAGGCGGGCCGCGAGCCGCCCCTGTCCCTGGCAGATGGGACAGTGCTGCGCCATCGCGTCGCCTTCGTAACAGGTGAGCAGGGAATAGAATCCGGGTGATGCGGCACAGCCGCAGTTGCAGCGGATGCCATCGATCACGCCGGGAATCGCACGAATGGAGTCGAACAGCGGCGCGAGCTTGGGATTGTGCGTGAGCTGTTCCTTGGTGAGCACCTTGGCCGCAGTGATACCGACGCGCGGGGTCGGGTGCGGCCCGAGCACGGCGCCGGGACGACAGCGATGCACCATCGCGGCGGCGTGCGGTGGCGGAGCGATCACTAACCCCGCCACCACGGCACTGCACGACTGCAGAAAGGCCCGGCGATCGATCATCTCACCCTCCGCTTACCGTCGGAAGAGGTACGCCACCTTCAGGAAGAAGCCATCATCGAGGCGCCGCAGGTTCTGCAACGTGAGCGTCTGGTCGCCATCGAGCGTGGAGCCGTAGCCGAGGAAGGCCACGGTGCCCGGCGTCGGCTCATACGACGCGAGCCAGTCCATGCGAAGGCGATTCCGCTTGGTCGCACCGGCCGGCGTGCCATCCACGAGAATCGCATAGCCCGTGGCCGGGTCGCGCAGGGCTGCCTGCCGCTCGGAACGATACTCCCCAACCAGCCGGAAGAAGAGGGCACGATTCGGTTGCACTTCGACTTTCACGCGGGGAATCACCGTTCTCGCAAATTCACTCCCATCCGCCGCGCGCGCCAGCTTGGTCCACGTCACCGTTCCCGACAGCCGGGTGCTCGGCGTCGGCCGCAGGTTCACCGACCCGCGGAGCGTGGTGACTTCACCCTGTGCCGCCTCGGGGAAGATCGGTGTGCGACCAAGGTTGGTCGAGATCGAGGCATCGAACTGCTTGTAGAGCGGCGTCGAGATGCTCGCATTGCCGCTCCACTGATCGAAGACACCGCTCGCGAGGGCGAACGGGAGCGTCGAGGTCGGCCCGGCCACGGTGTAGTTGGTGTAGTTGTTCCGCTCGAAACGGGCGAACCCTTCGGAGAACTGTCCGCTCACGTTCCAGCCGCCACGGAAGCGGAAGCTCCAGTTGAGCTGCGCAGCGCCCTCGATCGACTTGTCGGTGATGAAGTCGCCGTACTTCCAGATCTGGTTCGATCCGCCGAAGAGGGTGAACTGCTCGATGAACGCGCCGCGGGCGCCGTAGATCGACCACCGGTTGAACGCGCGCCCCTGCAGGATCCCCACGCGATTCACGAAACCGCTGCGCGCCTCGAACTCCTTGTCGAACGCCGTGAGGTGGTAGTTGAAACCGAAGGCGCGGCCAGTCCGGTCGACCTCCATATCCCAGAGCGGCGCCGAGCGCGTGTCGCCGGTGCGCGAATCGCGGGTCCATGAGTTCGCGAGCTGGGTCTGGAAGTAGTAGAGCTTCTTGAACACGAGGCGGGCATCGGCCGAGACGACGCGATTGAAGGCGCCGTCCTGCTCGCGATCGGTGAGCGTGAGGCCGGCGACCGAGTTGGCGCCGACATCACGGCGCACACGCGTCATGTTCACGAAAGCATTGGGTGCATCGCGCACTTCGTCGATCGAGTTGAGTTGCGCTACCGTGTAGTGCCCGAACTTGCCGGTGAGCTTGGCGCCCGCCAACGGATTCGCGATGCTGCGGGTGTAGACGAGGTTGTTTGGCGCAGCGAAGAGTTCGATCCCCTCGAGGAAGAACGGTCGCCGCTCCGGAAAGAAGAGCGCGAAGCGTTCGTTGATCGTCACCAACCCGGCATCCGACTCGACCTGCGAAAAGTCGGGATTGATGGTGCCGTCGAGGGTGACATTGGTGAAGCCGAAGCGCAAGTTACCGCCGACATCAGTCTTGAGGTCGCCGCGATCGAAATTGCCGCTGGCATCGCGCACGCCCGGCAGGTTCGCGGTGATCGTCGGCTGGATCTCGGTGACGACGCCGCGCTTGATGTCGTGGATCCCTTCGATGGTGCCGGCCTGTGCCAGGAAGGAGGCGCTCGCACGGCGCACGTCGGTCCAGGTGTCTTCGTAACCGGTGCGTTGTGTCGTCCGCGCGACGTTGATGCCCCAGGTCTGCTGCGCGCCACCAGCATAACGCAGCGACTTGAACGGGATCCGCATCTCGATGGCGTAACCGAACGAGGTGCGCTGTCCCTTGCTCTGCCAGAGGAAATCGGGGTTCCGGTCGATGGTGCCGGAGATCATCCCGGCGCTTGCCGCAAAACCGCCCTCGCTGCGCACGCCATCGTCCTGCACGCCGTAGGCATTGCTGCCGAAGAAGTAGGCGCGGCGCCGGTCGTTGAAGGTGTCGAGATAGACACTCACCTGGTCGTCGCTGGCGATGTTATCGCGCTTGGCGAGCGTGGCGCGCACCGACGACGGGTCGCGATCGTAGGCGAGGATCCCAAAGTGGATCGCCGTGGGCGAATACCAGACCAGCACCACGGTGGAGTCTTCGGCCGGACGGCCATCGACGGGCCGGGTCTGGTAGAAATGATCCAGCCGCGCTGCCTGCCGCCACACCGGCTCGTCGAGCACGCCATCGAGCACGATCTCGGCCTCGACCCTGGGCGGCTTCACCGCTGGAGCCGGGGCAACGGTCTGGGCGACGAGAGCCGCCGGAAGGGCGACCAGGAGCAACAACGACAAAGTGGGTTTCATAGGGGCGATAAGATAAGGGGCGCAGCATGCTGGGCCCATACTGCGAACGTCCCCTTACACCATCAGGGCGCGGGTGGATCCCGGCAAAGGGAGCTCTACCCAGAAGGTCGACCCCCGCCCCGCTTCCGAAACCACGCCGACACGCCCGCCCTGCGCCGCCGCGAGCCGGCTCACCAGCGCCAGGCCAAGCCCCATTCCCCCCGTGCTCTTGGCGCGCGAGCCATCGACCCGGTAGAACCGTTCCCAGACGTGCGGCAGGTGCTCGGGCGCGATGCCGATACCCGTATCGGCCACGGCAAGCCGCACCATCTCACCGACCCGTGATGCCGACAGCGTCACCGTGCCCCCATCAGGAGAATAGCGCCGGGCGTTCTGGACCAGGTTCCGGAGGATCTGCCCCAACCGTCGACGATCGGCGCGCACGGTCAGGCCGTCTTCGCCCACGGAGACCTCGATCGTGGCCTCGCCCGGCACTGGGGGAAAAGCCGCAGCGGTCCGCCGCAATTCTTCCGCGGCAGAGAGCGCCTCGAGGCTGAGCGGCAACTCGCCCGCATCGGCGAGCGAGAGGTCGCGCAGGTCATCGACCAGCTGGTTGAGGAGCCCGGCCTCTTCCTGCAGGGCGAGCATCAGGGAGTCATCCGGGGCGCGCAGTCCATCGCGCACCGCCTCGACCAGCCCGATGATGTTGGTGAGCGGCGTCCGCAGTTCGTGCGCAACATCGGTCACCATCTGTCGCCGTTGTGCCTCCGATGCGCCGAGCTCTTCGGCCAGCGCGTTGAACGACCGACCGAGCTCGGCCACTTCATCATCCCCACGCACTTCCACTCGCGAGTCCAGCTTCCCTTCGCGAAGCGCAGCCGTGGCACGCGAGAGTGCCCCGACTCGACCGAGGAGCGGACGCGCGATCAGCGCCGTCACGAGGGCCGAGAGTAACGAACCCACGAGCACCGCAATCGCGATCCGGCGACTCAGCTCCTCCGAGGGGCTGCGTCCTGACAGCCGGCTCGAACTCACCGAACGCTTGAGCGCCGGAATCAGCACCAGCGTCTTCGGCGCCGAGGCGGTGCCGAACGGGTGCCCCGAAATGGCGACCATGATCCGCTGCGTCGCCGAGCCCTTGGTGACCGACTGGGCGTAGCTCACCATCCCGCCACCGCGAAGCTGCAGGGCATCCGCGGCGAGATCGGGGATCGAGGTGCCGAGCACGCGCCCATCGCGATCGAGCACGGCGCCGCCAAGCAACATGCTGTCTGCGGCGGTAATACGACCAAGCGCCGCCGAGACGCCAACCGAATCGCCCGGTGTGACGGCCTCCACTGCGCCGATGAGGGACCGGGTGAGCGAGTCGAGCCGGCGATCGATCCGCGTCTCGACCGAGACCCGTTCGAGTTCGGTGATCGACCACCGACCGACCAGTAACGCGAGGGCGACCATCGCCGCAACCACGAAGAGCCAGACCACGACGAAGAATCGTAGTTGCAGCGATTTCACGTGACGGCCTCCGCGCCGAGTCGATAGCCCTGGCCAAAGGAGGTCTCGATGAAGGCGTCGGGTGCCGTCACCAGTGGCTCGAGTTTCCGACGGAGGTTGCGGACGTGCACATCGACCGTCCGGTCGAGCGCTTCGCGCGAGCGGCCCGGCAGCCGGTTCAGCAATGCCGCCCGTGAACAGACACGCCCAGGATGTTCGGCGAGTGCGTGCAGGATTTCGAATTCGCTCGGAGTCACCTCGAGGAGCGCATCGCCCACCCTCACCTCGCGACGCTCGAGATCGAGTTGCAGGATGCCGGCGCGAACCAGGTCGCGCTGCCCCGGTGGCGTCCGCCGCAGGATCGCGTTGGCGCGCGCCACCAGTTCACGCGGCGAGAAGGGCTTGGTGATGTAGTCGTCGGCGCCCCCCTCGAACCCCTCGAGTCGCTCCTCTTCGAGGGTGCGCGCCGTGACCATCATGACCGGCACGCCGCTCTCGGCGGTGAGCTGCCGGCACAGGGTCAGTCCATCGACGCCGGGAAGCATCCGGTCGAGGATCAGTAGGTCGAAGGTGCTGGCCCGTGCACGCTCGAGCGCGCGCGTGCCATCCCCCTCGACCCACACCTGGTGTCCGGCGTGTCGCAGGTACAGCGCAATCACTTCAGCCGTCCGGGCATCATCTTCGACGACCAGGATCCGACCGGCCTGCGGCACCATTGCTCCCACGGCGATCTCCCCTCGTTCGCTACTGGATCATAGTGGGAGCGGGTAGCGCTCAAGCAGCTGCAGGTCATCGCTGTTGATATGCGCCACGTAGACCGAGGCCGCACCCATCCCTACCACGATCCGGTCGGCGGGAAGGCGGACGCTCGTCACGAGAGCCCCCTGATCGTTGAAGACATCATAGAGCGCCGTCTTGCCAGCCGGTTGATAGCGCCGGGCCCAGAGGCGTTCCTTGCCATCGACAAAGAGCTGGCTCGGATCGAACGGGGGCTTGGTGGCCGGGAACGACGAGGCCGCCGGCCCATCATCACCACGAGGCCGACCGCGCGACAGCGAGAAGGTCTGTTCGCCGTTGCGATTCTCGACGCCAATGTTGATCTGCCCGCTCCGACCCAGATCCTCCGAATACTCCTTCCGCTCTGCCTCGCCGATCTTCACCGGCGTGTAGGCCACCGGGGCCCCGACGCGCCGGGCACCGCCACGAGGAATCACCTCGACGCGATAGGTTCCGCTCCGGACCAGGAACACCGTACCCGCCTGGCTCACCGCCCAGCCATCGGCGGCCGCAAGCGGCACCGGCGACATCCGCTGCTGTCGCGAGTTGGCGCTTCCCGACTCGGTCCGCTTCATCTCGGCGGCCTTGAGACTCGCAATGCGCGTGGTCTTCTGGGTTGCGCGGTCAAAGCGGTTGAGGGCAACCGAGTCGCTCCCCGGTCCGCCGCGGAAGTAGATCCCGCCGGTGCGATCGACGCCGCCCGGAATCATCACCGTAACGCCACCACCAGGCCCGCCGGCGCCACCGCCTTCGCCCCCCATGATCGGTGTCGTGTTCCCGAGCTTGCCATTGGGCGCCACCAGCGTGAGCCGGTTGTTGCCGAGATCTACCAGCAGCGAGGAATCAGCAGCGAGTGGCCAGATGCCATCGGGCTGGAGATACTCGCCTGGTCCGCGGCCCTTGTGGCCGAGGGTATCAGTGCGCTTGAAGGCCTGGTCGATTCGCATCAACACGCCGTCGAGTGAGGCGGCAGCGAGAATGCTGCCATTGGCCTGTTCGCGCACGCCGCGGATGAGAGAGAACTCGAATGGATGCGACGCGTTCGGAGCGCCGAGGGGAATCTCGCGCACCTGCGCCGCGAGGGGGCCGGTCGCCACGAGAACCGCAAACAGGGCGAACCGGATGGATGATGCGCTACGCATGAGCCTGCTCTCCACGAGAGGGTGTATGCGGGCATTCTACGAGCGCCGTGTTAAGACCGTGTGAAGGGGGGCGAAACGAAAACCGCCCCTGGGGTAGGGGCGGTTCGTTGGGATCATTCCAGTCGCGCATCGGGGCGCCGCGTGGGGGGCGCAGCCGTCCGCGATCCTACCAATCGCACACCAAAGCGCCGCCGCAGGGGCGCAGCATGCTGCGCCCCATACGACGGAATTCTACTCGTACCTTAAGGCCTGAATAGGGTCCAGCGACGCCGCGCGCCGTGCCGGCCAGAGTCCGAAGAACAACCCGACCAGTGCCGAGAACATGAAGGCCACGATGATGGCCGTCGGCGAGATCAGCGTGGTCGATCCGTACTGCTTGCTCACGAACACCGACATCCCGATGCCGAGGGCAATGCCGAGGACGCCACCGGAGACGCAGAGCACCAGGGCCTCGATCAGGAACTGGCTCAGGATCGTCAGCTTGGTAGCGCCGAGCGCCTTCCGGATGCCGATCTCCTTGGTGCGCTCGGTAACCGAGACCAGCATGATGTTCATGATGCCGATGCCGCCGACGAGCAGCGATACCGCGGCAATCGAGAGCAACAGCGTCGAGAAGGTCTCGGCGTTCTGTGCCGACGTCGCCAGGAACTCCTTGGGCGAACGGATCTGGAAATTGTTGGGGCCGCCCGGGCGGATCTTGTGCTCGCGCCGCATGATCCGCTCGACGTCGACCATTCCCTGTTCCATCGGCAGCTTCTCGTTCACGATCACCGAAATGGAGCGGAGACGGTCGGTGCCGAAGACACGGTAACGCGCGGTGCTGAGCGGAATCAGGATCTGTTCATCCGGATTCTGAAAGCCCTGCGAGCCCTTGGCGCTGAGAATGCCGATGATCTCGAACGGAATCCCGCGGATCGCGAGCGTCTGGCCGATGATCGCGGGACCGTTGGCGTCGAGCAGCTTGGGTACATCGGCGCCAATCACGGCGTAGCGCTGCTGCGCCGCGTCATCACCGTCGCTGAACATCCGGCCCGCGGTGATGGTGTAGTTGCGCGCACCGGCATAGTTCGCCGAGGTGCCCACGATGCTGGTGTTGATGTTCTTGTTGCCGAACACCACCTGCTGATTGCGCCCCATCTCGGGCACAACCGCCGTGAGCGTCGTCGCGTCACGCTTCAGCATTTCCGCGTCCTTGACGTACATCGGGGCGCCGTCGCCGCGCGCGGCGCCCATCGAGAATCCCTGACCCGGGTTGATGGTCACCAGGTTGGCGCCGAGCGAGTTGATCCGGTCCTGCACCGCCTTCTGGGCGCCACTGCCCATCGCCACCACGGTGATCACGGCGGCTACGCCGATGATCACGCCGAGCATGGTGAGCATCGCGCGCAACTTGTTCGAGCGAATGCTCTGGAATGCCACACGAACAGTTTCGCCGATGAGCATCTACTACCTCCCGCCCGGAGCTTTGCCACCGCCGGCCGGTGCTGCACCGCCAGCCGGCCGGGCACCTGCGGCAGGAGGCGTGGTCGACTGGCCCGGAAGCCCGCCGGCGGCGCCCTTCATCCGCGTCTGCAGATCCTGCTGCGACTGCACGAACGAGGCGCTCGGCAGCATCAGCACCGAATCCTTCTCGGTGAGACCCGACTTCACTTCGGAGTAGTCGAGGTCGGTAAGGCCAGTCTTCACGTAGACGGGCACCGGCTTTCCAGCGCGCTGCACGAAGACGATGTAGGTGCCGCCGAACTCGGCGTTGCCACCACCGCCGCCCCGACGCATCCCGCCGCCGCGATTGCCGCCACCCGTCCCCGCGCCAGCCGGGTTGCCACCACCGTTCCCACCTCCATTACCCCCGGCCGCGGGCGCGCCCGCGCCCTGCTTCGCGCCGCCCTGCCTGGCCGCCGCATCACCCTTCGGCGCTGCAGCCGACGGGTCGCCGGCCGGAAGCACTTCCTTCTTGGCGCTATCGCCGGCCGTGGGAGCCGGCTCGACGGCGGCCTTCGCCTCGGCGAGCATCCGCGTCAGGTCGGCATCGGCGATGCCGAGCACGGTACCCGCGCTCTTCACGTCACGCTCGGTGCGGAGCGCGGCGTTTGGCACGGCCAGCACATTCTTCCGCTCGCCGACCTGCATCTTCACTTCGGCGTTCATTCCCGGCTTGAGCAGCCCGTCCTTGTTGTCGATGCGGATCAGCACCGGGAACATCGTGACGTTCTGGATCGTGTCGGCCTGCGGCTCGATCTTGAGCACTTCGCCGCGAAACGGACGATTCGGGAACGCATTCACGGTGACGTTGGCCGGCAGGCCCGCACGCAGCTTGCCGATGTCGGTTTCGTCGACGTAGGTCTTGATCTGCACCAGCGAGAGGTCGGCCATTGTCAGCAGCACCGTGCCGCCGCTCGCCGTGTTCGGCGAGGAGATCACGTTGCCGCGCTGCACCTGCTGCTCGATCACGGTACCGGAGATCGGCGCGAGCACTCGGGTGTCGCCGAGGGTGATCTTGGCATTCTCGAGGGCGATGGTCTGGCGCACCACATCGGCCTTGGAATTCGCCACCGCGAGCGTCGCGGTCTCCAGCTCCTGCTGGGTGATCGCCTTGGCGGTGAAGAGTTCCTTCGCGCGGTTGAGCTGACCCTGCGCGTTCGCCAGCTGCGCCTTGGCCACTTCCTGATTGGCCTGGGCGGTCTGCATGTCGTTCTGCGGGATCCGCTGGTCGACCTGCACCATCAGGGTGCCGCGCTTTACGAAATCGCCGGTCTGGACCTTCACATCGAGAATTTCGCCCGAGGCCTTCGACTTCACCTGGACGACCGTGTCGGGGTTCACGGCACCGGCGGCCTGCGCGGTGACGATGATATCACGCCGCTCGACGGCCACGGCCTGATAGACCGGGAGCGGAGCGGGCTTGCTGCAGGCACCAACAAGAGCGACGAGGGGCAACACACGAGCGAGCTTCACGCGACAGCCTCCACACTACTGCCGTCGCTGGACACCTTGCCGTCCCGGAGGACGATCTGGCGCTTGGCGTGTGCGGCAATATCAGGTTCATGAGTAACGAGAATGATGGTCTGACCCTGACGATGCAGTGTCTCGAACAGGGCCATGATTTCCTCGGAGGTCGCCGAGTCGAGGTTACCGGTCGGTTCGTCGGCGAGCAGGATCGACGGCCGGTTCACCAGCGCCCGGGCAATCGCCACACGCTGGCGCTGACCACCCGACAGTTCGTTCGGCTTGTGATCCATGCGGTTGCCGAGACCAACCTGCGAGAGCGCTTCCTTCGCGCGCTCGCGGCGTTCCTTGCCGGAGGCGCCGGCATACACCATGGGCAGCTCGACGTTCGCGAGCGCCGAGGCGCGCGGGAGCAGGTTGAACGTCTGGAAGACGAAGCCGATCTCCTTGTTCCGGATCCGGGCCAGCGCATCGTCATCCAGCTCGCTCACGCGATAGCCGTTGAGCCAGTATTCGCCTTCCGAGGGCGTGTCGAGGCAGCCGATGAGATTCATCATCGTCGACTTGCCGGAGCCGGACGGCCCCATGATCGCCACGAACTCGTTGCGCCGGATCGTGATGTCGACACCCTGCAGCGCGCGGACCCGTTCGGTCCCCATCAGGTATTCGCGCTGCAGGTTCCGGGTCACGATCACGGCATCGCGCGGCACGTCGGCCGGGAGTGCTGCCATCCGTTCGGCAGTGTCGCGCAGATCCTTTTTCATTACGGCAGACTCCGCCCGAGAATACTCTCGATCTGGACCTTGGCGCGGAGGTAGGCGTAACGCGCCTGCACCGCATTGACTTGCGCCTGCGTCAGGTTGGTCTGGGCCTGCAACAGTTCAGTGATGGTGGCCACACCCTGGCCATACCGCGCCGTCACGACCCGCAGGTTCGTCTCGGCCGCCGTGGCCGACGTTTCCGACAGCTGGATCTGCGCCTGTGCGTTCGAGATCGCGGCGAACTGCGCCGTCAGGTTCGCGTCGATCTGGTGCTGCTGATCGAGGAGCGACGCCTGCTGGTTCTCGACCTGGATCTGGGCGTTCTCGATCTGGGTCTCACGCGCGAAGTTGGTCCACGGCGTGATCGTGAGGCCGAGGTTGAGCGACTTGCGCCCCTTGAGGGAGTAGTCGCTCTGCTTGTTCGCCGTGAAGTTGTCGCCGACGCTGATGCTGAGGTTCGGAAAGTACTGCGCCTTGTTCGACTTGGTCGCCTGTCGCAGCGCCTCGAGGGTCGCCTGCGCCGCGCGGAGCTGGGGCGACGACGCGCGCGCATCGCGACGGAGCGAGAGCGTGTCGATGGCCGCCGGCAGCTGATAGTACGCGGGATCATCGACCGCGCCCACGCGGCCATCAGCGCCGATCGCGCGGCCGAGCTGGGCCTCGTCGGTGGCCAGCGTGTTCTGGTGGCCGAGCATCGTGAACTTGGCGTTGTTGAGCGAGACCAGCGCGGAGAGCGAGTCGGAGATGCTTCCCGAGCCGGCCCGCAGCTTGGCCACTGCAACGTTGTACTGCTGCTCGGCGCTGAGCACGGCCGTCGAATCGACGGCGAGCAGGCGCTTGTCGGCCAGCACCGTGAGGAAGGTGTTGGTGACGTTGAGCGTGTTGGTGAACTTGGTCGACACCAGCGTCGACGTCGCCGCATCCTCGCGTGCCCGCGCGGCCTTCAGATCGTAGTTCCGGATGAAGCCGTCGAAAATCGGCAGCGTCGCGGTCACGTTGAAGCCGTAGTTCGGATTCGAGCTGTTGCCGCTGATCACTTCGCCCGTGACCGGATCGAGGCGCGAGTCACCCGAGCTCATCAGCAGCGAGGCCTGCGGCGTGAAGCTCAGCTGCGGGACGAAGCGCCACTTGGCCGTGCGCACCTGCAGCTCGGCGCTGCGAATGCTGTTCGCCGATTGCACCACCGTCGGTGACACCTGCTCGGAGCGCTGGAGCGCCTGCGCCAGCGTCACCGACTGCGGTGCCGGGGCCATCGGCGGAAGGCTCTGCAATGCCTGCGAGGGCTGATTGCCCTGAGCCTGCGCCATGCCGGGAAGTGCGAGGAGCGCTGCAACGAGTGCGAAACGCAGCGGACGGTTAGCGCGGACCACGCGGACCTCCGCGGGGCGACTGTTCGCGCTGCTTCTTGCGGTTCTCATCCATAGCCGTGTTCATAGAGTCGTACCTTACCTGTTGCGGGGGAGTCAGGAGTGCGCGGACCTCGGTACGGGACTGCTGCCGGACGGTTTCGACGCTCGGCCGGATCGACTCGAAGAGCGAATCGACCTGGGGACCGATGCTCCGCCGGATGGTATCCATGGCGGCGGTACCCCGCTTGAAAATGGCAGCAATGCTGTCCCGTTGTACCGCGCTGGCGTCGAGCTCCTTGGCAACCCACGCCGCATAACCACCGGGCACCCCTCCGGGACCCCGGCTTCCTCCCTGACCACGCCAGATGAAATCGGCTTTGCCGGCACGGAAGGCCGCCGTGAGCCCCACCACACCGACCACCGTTCCAGCCACAAAGGCAACGATCAGCAGCACCATCGCCCGTGTGCGAGTCGCGCTGCTCACCGCGACTCCGACGTCATCGCGACGAGGAGGATGTCCGCACCGGGGCGTGAGCCTTCAAGGAGCTCACTGGCCACCGATGCCTCAGTCGTCGCGGTGGTCGCAACCCTGGACCATCCCCACCCCGCCAGCACCGTCGCCAGCGATGCTGCGACCAGCCCCTGCCAGAACCAGCCCGCCAGCTCGTCTTCCCACGCCGGCTTGCCGAGCCGGGCGCGCACCCGAGCCACGAACGCGCCGTCGTGCGGCAACGTCAGGGCATCGCGAATCGCTGCCCCAAGCTTCAGGTCAGGTGCGTCATTGAACGGCGACAGATCACTCATCCCACTCCTCCTTCACGGATCCAAGCACTTTCCTGAGCGCCCTTCTTCCGTGGAAAACATCAGACTTCACGGTTCCTTCGGGGATCCCCAGCAGGGTGGCAATCTCCGCCTGCGAATACCCTTCAGCATCAAACAGCACCACGGCCAATCGTTGCCGCTCCGGCAGGGTCGCGAGCGCGCTCTTGAGCCGCTCTCCCAGGTCCATCGCGCCGACTTCCCGGGCCGGGTCGTCGCGCGAGGCCGCCGCCACATGGTCGAGCGGGTCGGCGGCGCGGACCCTTCGCCTTCGTCGGAGATCCTTGGCCGCGTTGACCACGATCTGCATCAGCCAGGGACGGAACGCCCGCTTGGGGTCGTACCGGCCGATCGCCTGCCAGGCCGAGAGAAACCCTTCCTGGGCGGCATCATCGGCATCTTCACTGTCTTCCAGTACCGCATAGGCAACACGGCGGGCCATCGGCGCGTGGAGGGCCACCAGCCCTCCGAAAGCCTCTGCATCGCCCCTCGCAGCCCGAGCGGCGAGCTCGGCTTCATCCACGCCGGTCATACGCGGGAAACCCTGGGTCCGTTGAGCTTCAAGTCCGCCCCCGGTGGCCCAGTGCCCTGACAATCAAGGCCGCGGCAGTAAGGGTTGCCAGCCCTGCCGCCACGTAGGCCGCAGGCACCGGAAAGAGGACAAAGAGGGCAGCGGCCGCCAGCAACACCAGCGCGAGGGGGCCGAACAGGGTCGCCCGGGCGCCTCGGATCAACCCGCCAGCCGTGACAATCGCCTGCCGACGCCGTTCGCGGAAGGTCCGTTGGTGGGTCGGGTGCCCGTGAACCGGCCGCTTCTCGTGGGCCAGGGCCGGCGGGATCTCCCGACCGAAGAGCGTGGCGATCCGGCGCGGTCGGCGGACGACCTCACTGGCGAGGGTCAGGTCCTCGTGGAATTGCTTCTCCATCTCCTTGGCCAGGGCGGGATCCTCGATGAAGACGTCGAGCTCCCAGTTCGCGAGCAGCGAGGAGGCGTTCATGTTGCTCGACCCGACCCGAACCCAGCGACCATCCGCGACGATTGTCTTGGCGTGGAGCATCGGCCCCTGCCATTCATAGAGCCGGACCCCGGCCTTGAGCAGTCCGCGATAGCCCACCCGGGTCAGGTTCCGCACCATCCGGATATCGCTCGCGCCGGGGAGGAGAATCCGGACATCGGCCCCATCCCTCGCAGCATCGATGAAGGCCTGGTAGAGCCGCTGCGGCGCCGCCAGATACGCCTCGGTGACCCACACCTTCGACGCGCTGACGCCGAGGAGCAGGTCAATGGTGCGATAGGCACGCTCACGACCCGGTTCCGTGGCGACGACGCGCACCGCGATGTCGCCCATCGGGGGCACATTGCCGTTGATCTCGTCGGAGGGAATCGCGCTGCCGCCGGCAAACTTCCAGGCGCTTTCGAAGGCGGCGTCGAGCAGCCGCGCGGCGGGACCCTCGATCGAGACGCCGGTGTCCCGCCACGGCTGGATCCCTTTCTCCGGATTGCCGATCCACTCATCACCTATGCAGAGGCCACCGGTGACACCGCGACAGCCATCGACGACAAAGACTTTGCGATGGTCGCGCGACGCAAGCAGCAGCGGATCCCGCCATGACGGCGGACCGAAGGCACACACTTCCGCGCCCGCCTCGCGCAGTTCCCGCCAGAAGCGGCGCGGCGTACCGGCACAGCCGAGCCAGTCGTAGAGCACCCTTACCTTGATGCCCTCGCGCGCGCGCGCCATCAGGGCATCGGCGAAGGCCTGCCCCGTGGCATCGGCGTGAATGATGTAATTCTCGAGATGAATCCGCGTCGTCGCGCTGGCAATCTGCGCGTGCATCACGGCGTAGTTCGCGGCGCCATCAATCAGCATCTCGACGCGGTTGCCGGCGATGGAGTGGGTGCCGGACGCGCGACCCACGGCGCGATTCAACGCCTCGCCGGAGCTCTCACCCTCGGCAAGGATCGCGGTCACGGGCTGCCCAGGCCGAACTCCCGTTCGTGCGGACGCAAGGCAGTGAGCACGTCGGTCACCAGCGCATCGAGCGGCACGCCAAGCTGTTCGGCGCCGTTGCGCACGTCATCGCGATTGACGCCGCGCGCGAAGCCCTTGTCCTTCAGCTTCTTGAGTACCGACGGCGGCTCGAGATCCAGCAGCGACTTCGAGGGTCGCACCAGCCCGCACGCCACCACGAAACCCGTCAGTTCATCGATCGCGAAGAGGACGCGCGCGAGGTCACTCACCCGCGCCGTATTGGTGAACTCTGCGTGCCCGAGAATCGCCTCGCAGCCATCCTCGGGAAATCCGTGCGACCGAAGGTAGCGTACGCCCTCGGTGGGATGTTCCTGGTCGGCGGCGCGATCGTTGTTGGGATAGCGTTCGTAGTCGAAGTCGTGCAGCAACCCGACCACGCCCCACCATTCGGGGTCAGCGCCGTACCTTGGCGCCATATGCCGCATCACCACTTCCACCGCGCGCATATGTCCGCGCAGCGCCGCCGACGGCGTCCAGCTGCTCACCAGCTCCCAAGCCCGCTCCCGCGGCCAATCCGCGTGCGCGCTCAATGCATCCCCGTCGGCATCACGGCGACTCCCACGTGAAATGGCACCCGCGCCGCTTCGACGTGATCAAGCGAGACCAGAAAGACGTAGTCGCCGGCGAGCGGCAATGGCAGATCAAACACGAAGACGGCCGACGTCTCGACGTCGACGACGCCGGCAGGCGGCTCGTTGACATCCATGACGCCGGCCTGCTCGAGCAACACTTCGCCCGAGGGGTCGACCAGACGCACCGCGAGCTCATGACTCCCGAGTTCGGTGCGCCTGCCGCGCAAGTGCAGCACCAGGTGCGCCCGTGGATGCATCGCGGGAACCTGGCCGACCACGACCTGTCGCCAGATCCCCAGCACGGAGAGCTTCCCCTGCTGGTCGACCAGGGCGTAATCGGCGAGAACCGCAAGATCGACGAGCGTACTCAGCTCACGCGAATCGAGGTGATCACGTCGCCCTGACGGATCGCGTTCACGACATCCATCCCGCTGGTCACCTGCCCGAAGACGGTGTGGACTCCGTCGAGGTGTGCCTGCGGCGAGTGCGCGATAAAGAACTGCGACCCACCGGTGTTCTTCCCGGCGTGGGCCATCGAGAGCGATCCGGCGCTGTGCTTGTGCTTGCTGGTGTCGGTCTCGCATTTGATGGTGTAGCCCGGCCCACCGGTCCCCACGCGCGGATTCTTGGGATCCTTCGAGAGCGGATCGCCCCCCTGGATCACGAAGTTGCTGATCACGCGGTGGAATCGGGTGCCGTCGTAGAACTCGCTGTTACCCAGCTTCTCGAAGTTCGCAACCGTGCCCGGGGCGTCCGCGTCGAACAGGTCGGCGGTGATGGTACCCTTCTCGGTTTCAATGATCGCAGTCTTAGCCATTCGATGGATCCTATTGGGGTTGAACTCAAATATACGATGACGGATGATAGATGACAGATGACGGATAATGGCCAATCTCTTGAGGGGCACGGATTCGCCGCAAGCGGTCATCCGTCATCTGTCATCAGTCATCTGTCATCCTGCCTGCTCGGGCAGATATCCGCGAGCACACACGCATCGCACCTCGGCCGGTTCGCAATGCAGACCCTCCGCCCATGCCAGATCAGCAGATGCGAGATCAGCGTCCAGTCATCCTTTGGAATCAGTACCATCAGGTCGCGCTCGACCTTTTCGGCGTCGCTCTCGCGCGTGAGCTTCAGCAGGCGTGTCAGCCGCAGGACGTGGGTATCGACAGTGACCCCTTCCTGGCTGTCGTAGGCGTTGCCGAGCACCACATTGGCGGTCTTGCGGCCCACTCCAGGCAAGGGACGCAGTTCCGCCATCGAGCGGGGTACCACGCCGTCGTGGTCGGCGACCAGCGCGCGCGCCATCCCGAGCAGGCTCTTCGCCTTGTTGCGGAAGAAGCCGGTCGATCGGATCACTTCCTCGACCTCGGCCTGCTGCGCCGCGGCGAGCGCGAACGCGTCGGGCCAGCGGCGGAAGAGTTCAGGCGTCACCAAATTCACTCGGACGTCGGTGCACTGCGCCGAGAGAATCGTCGCGGCCAGCAACTCGAACGGCGTGGTGAAGGTCAGCTCGCAATGCGCGGCGGGATATTCCGCCTTGAGCCGCGCCAGGATCTCGAGGGCGCGCTCCTTTCGCAGCGCTGCCGATTCGCGCCCGCCCCGCTTCAGCACGCGCCCTCGATCAGGGCCGCCGCGCCGCGGCGAAGGCGAGGAAGCCGGCCGTGTCGCGACAGTTGAGGAGATCGGGCGGGCCGAGGCCGCCTTTGCGCGCGATGCCGACGCCGTACTCCACGTTCGCGAGCCCAGCGAGGTTGTGCGCGTCGGAGCCGATCGAGATCGCCACTCCTGCCGCACGCGCTCGACCCAGCACGCGCCAGTCGAGATCGAGACGGTGCGGATCGGCATTGATCTCGATGGCGACCTTGTTGCGAGCCGCGACCTCGAACACCCGGTCGAGATTGATGGGGTACGGTTCGCGCGCCAGCAACAGGCGCCCGGTAGGATGCCCGAGGATGGTCATGTAGGGCGACTCCATCGCGCGACAAACCCGGTCGGTCATCTCCTGTTCGCTGAGGTTGAAGCGCGAATGGATTGATGCGATGATGAAATCGAATCCCGCGAGAATGTCGTCGGGATAGTCAAGCAGCCCATCGACGAGGATGTCACTTTCAATCCCCTTGAGCACCCGGATGCCGGGATTGGTCGCGTTGAGCGCGTCGATCTCATCCCATTGCCGGCGAAGATCATCGGGCGTCATTCCACCAGCATACGCGGCCGCACGCGAGTGGTCGGTGATGCCGACATACTCGTACCCCTCGGCCCGGCACGCGGCCGCGAGCTCGGCCGCGCTGTTGCTGCCATCGGAATACGTCGTGTGACAGTGGAGGAAGCCGCGCAGGTCACCCCGCGTGAGCAGCGCCGGCACCGGCAGCCCAAGCTCGGCACCGCTCTCGCGCAGCTCCGGCGGAATCCATGGCAATCCGAGTGCGGCGTAGAGCGCCTCTTCGGTGGGCGTCGGAATGAACTGGCTCCCCTTCCAGAGCGCAGTGCCCGCGAGGTTGTAACCCAGCTCCTTGCCACGCTGCGCGAGCGCCGCGAGATGGCCATCTGCGCCTGTGGCCTGGACCAGCACGGCGCCGAGATTCTGCGGCGGTGTCACGATCACCTGCACACTGCTGCCGCCAGCGAGCCGGAGCGTCGCGCGTCGCTCATCCTGTCCGGCGATTTCGCTCGCACCGGGAAATGACGCGAGCTGCCGGAAGACTTCTTCCGCGGGCGCATCGGCCACCAGCACGATTTCCAGGTCGCGCACGACCTCGGCACGTCGCCGGACATCACCGGCAACGTGTACGGAGAGAATGTGCGGCAGCTTGCCCAGCGCCTCCGCCACCGCGTGCGCTTCCTGCGCCGCGTGATGAGAGAGCCGCCACTGGCTCGCCGCACGCAGGAAGGTGATCCCACGCAAAATGTTTTCGGCGGTGCGCTGGCCGAAGCGCGGGAGTGCCGCGAGGCGACCATCGCGCGCGGCAACCTCAAGCTCGGCAAGCGTCTCGATGCCGAGCGTGGTGTGCACTGTGCGGATCTTCGAGACACCAAGGCCGGAAATCGCGAGCATCTCGACCAGCCCCGGCGGAACATCTTCGCGCAATTCCTCGAGCAGTTCCGCGCGGCCAGTCTGCACCAGTTCGGTGATCACCTGCAGGATGGCGGGTCCGATCCCTTTCGCCTCGGCCAGCGAGCCGTCGGCGATCGCGGGGTCGAGTTCGCCCGGAAACCCTTCCACCGTCTTGGCCGCACCGGTGAAGGCCCGGACGCGAAAGGTGTTCTCCCCCTTGAGCTCGAGGTACGCGGCAATCTGTTCGAGTGCGCGCGCGACACCGGTCCGATCCATCACCGCCATGACCTATTCCTCCGCTCGACCGGCGGCACGCCAGGCGAGCAATAGAAGTTCTTCCGGAGCAACCACCGCAAAGAGTCCCGCGGTATCGCCACCCGGCATCATCGGCGCAAAGAGCGCGCTGCCATCCTCGCGCTGTACCGGCCCCGGTGCGCCTCCTTCGACCACCAGGAGCGAAAGCCCAGGGCGACCAGGATGCACGCCAAAGCAGGCCACGATGCGCAGGCCGCCGTTCACCGGTATCACGAACCAGCCATCGAGCGGTTCGAAGACGTCGCCGTCGTCGAGCTGGCCCCAGATCAGTCGCGGCGCCACCTGAATGTACGCCACGGTCGCCAACGGCAACGCGGCCGCGTCCACCGCGCTGCTGGTCGCACTGCACAGCGCGCGGGTCTCGGCCTCGTTCAGCGCCCGCAGTGGGCATCCCGCGTCCCAGAAGCGATACGCCGAGTGGACGAAGGCGACGAACTCGTCGATGCCATCGCCGAGGCCTTCGTCGGGGCGCAGGTCGCGCAGCACTTCCACCGCTGGCCCCGACAGCAGAAAGGTGTCGAGATCAACCTCCGCTGGTACCGCCGCGCGGATGGCCGGGAAGCGCTCCTCGGCCAGAATGCCGAAGACGAGCTGGAACGGGTCGGAGGCAGGTGATGTCATTCGCTGGGCAGGAAGGGATCGAGTGCGGCCACAAATTCCTCCTCGGCTTCGACGTACGGCACGTGACCGCACGCCGGAAGGACGATCAGGGGCGCTCGCAATGCCACAGCGGTCGCCTCCGCCGTCGACAGTGGAATCGGATCATCATCGCCGTGGACCACGAGCGCCGGCACCGTGAGCCGCTCGAGCGCCGGACGGATATCGAAATCGTCGCCAAGCGAATTCCAGACTTCCTGCTGGGTCCGGCCGGTGATCCGGAACGGCGTGAGTTCCCGCGAGCGCGCCGGGTCGTGGAAATATCCCGCCACGGCCAGTTCGAAGAGGCGCTGATTGTACGCCGCGAGGTCGCGAGAGCGGAGACCGCTCGCCTGCAACGCGGCGCGTTCGGCCTGCAGTGCCGGCGTGTTGTTGCGCGCCGCCAGCGCGGCTTCGTAGCCGAGTCGCTCGGCCTTGGCAGCGGGTGCGGGTGAGACCAGCGCGAGAGAGGCTACGCGTGCGGGATAGGTCACCGCGTAGAGCATCGCCAGCAACGCGCCCCACGAATAGCCGACGAGATGGAGTTGCTCCAGCCCCCACACGTCGCGCAGCGCCTCAAGATCGTTGACCTGCTCGCGCCATCCCACCGGCACATCGCGCGCCACCGCGGACTGCCCGCCGCCGCGTTGATCGTAGTAGATGAGGGTGCGGCCGTGCGCGAGACGATCGAACCCGGGCAGCAGATAATCGTGATGCGCTCCGGGGCCGCCATGCAATACAACCACCTCGGGGCCACTGCCGATCCGCCGCTCGAAGATCGAGACGCCGCGCACCTGGCGTGTGAATGTTGTTGCGTCCGTGGCGGCCATCAGAGCAGGACCGCGAGTGCCTCGGCCACCTGACGCACGGCGTGGACTTCATCCTCGGTGAACGGATCGAGCACGTCGGAGTCGACGTCGATCTGGCCCAGGATATGAGTGCCGCGCCGGATCAGGACGACGAGCTCCGATCGGGTAAAGAGATTGCAGGCGATGTAGTTCTCGCGTCCCTGCACGTCGCCGACATTCTGGTCTTCGCCAGTGGCCACGGCCGTGCCGCACACGCCTTTCCCCACGGGAATGCGATCGTGCTCGGTGTCACGGCCGCTCCACGCCTCGAGCACCAGCTCCGAGCCGTGCAGCATGTAGAGGTACACCGACGTATAGGGCGCCCCCGACTCGCGAATGAGTTCGGCGGCGAGGGTGAGCATCTCCCGCCGCGGCGTCTCCTTGCTGAAGGCGGAATGGAGACGCTTGACGACGTGAGCGGCATCGAGGACTGCTGGCATATCAGGCTTTCCCGGGGTCAGACCGTCTAGATTCTACCAATCTTCACCTCGGGCTCCCACCCCCGCATGTCACCTCGCCTCTTTGCGCTCGTGCCGGCCGCCGTCGCCATCAACCTGGTGGTGGGCCGGATTGCAGCAGAGCTCTCCCTCCCGGTGTACCTCGACACGCTGGGAACGATGCTTGTGGCCGTCCTCACGGGGCTGCCCGGCGGCGCGCTCGTTGGCACCGTGAGCCAGCTCTTCGCGGGGATGCTGTCGGGGTACATCTGGCTCCCGTTCGTGGCGGTGCAGTGGGCCATCGCCCTGCTGGCGGCGCTGGCGGCACACCGCGGCGGTTTCGCGACGCCGTTCCGGAGCGCGGCATGGGGGGCCGCGTGCGGAGTCGGCTGTGGCCTGATCTCGGCCGCGATCTCCTACCTGCTCTTTCGCGGGGTCACGGTCGGCGGCGTCACCGCCATCGGCGCCCTGCTCCGCGGCCTGGGCCTGCCACTCTCCACGGCCGTGGTGGTGGCCTCGCTGATCACCGACATCCTCGACAAGACGATCGCCTTCCTGGTCGTCGGGGCGCTCCTCCGCGCGATGCCCAAGCGCATCCTTGGCCGATTCCCGATCGCCGCTCGAGCGGTGGGACGGTGAAGCGCGCACATCCGTTCACGGGTGGCGCGGTGGCGCTCGCGCTGATTGCCCTGGCGCTGATCCTGCCGGCACCCCGCGCGACCATCGCCCTCTACCTCGCGATCTGCGCCGCGGCGGCGATTGTCGGCGCGAAGCGGGCGATCTGGCTCGGATTGCTCGTGATCGTGCCGCTCTGGATCCTGCTCTTCGTGATGCACGGCGTCCTCGGTGAAGCGCCGCGCATCGCGATGCCGTGGGGCGGCACACTGTCGCAAGCCGGGCTCGCCTGGACGCTCGAACAGGGAAGCCGACTCGGCGCCATCGTGACCGCATCGATCGCCTTCGCCGAGCTCTTCGATCCGCATCGTTTCCTGCAGGCCGCCATCGAACGACGCTGGCCGTGGAGCGCCGCCTTCCTGCTGGTGGCCACGCTCGATGCCGCCGATCGCTTCGGCGATCAGGCGCGTCGACTGCGCGAAGCCCAGCGCACCCGCGGCCTGCGCGTGCGCGGATCACTCGCCGTGCGTGCGCGCGCCGTGCCCGCGCTGGTCTTTCCGCTGCTGCTCGCCTCACTCACCGAAGCCGATGATCGCACCCTCGCGCTCGAATCGCGCGGACTGACGGCGCACACCGCGCGCACCGCGATCGACCCACCGCACGACTCCCTCCTCGATCGCACCATCCGCTGGGGGGCGCTCCTCGTGGTGCTCGCCACCGCATACTGGCGGCTGCGCGGCTGATGCGTCTCACGGCGACGCAGCTCTCGTTTCGATATCCGGCACAGGAACACCTCGCGCTGGAGCGCGTCGACATCGCCATCGAACCCGGCAAGGTGACCTGGCTCACTGGTGCACTCGGCAGCGGCACCAGCACCCTGTTGCTTACCCTGGCCGGCCTCGCACCGCGCATCACCGGCGGCGAGCGCAGTGGCGTGGTCACCTCGGATGGGCACGATCCGGCGGTGCGTCATCCGCTCAGTGACGGAGTCGCTTATCTCGGCCCGTCGCCGGGATTGCAGCTGAGTGGCGTCGCGAAGAGCGTGCGACACGAGGTCGCGGTTGGCCCGATGAATCTCGGCTGGCCGCGCGATCGCATCCTGGAGGCGGCAGACCGTGCGATGGAACGATTGCACGTCGCGCATCTCGCCGAGCGCGCTCCCGGTGCACTCTCCGGCGGCGAAACGCAGCGTGTATTGATCGCCGCATTGCTGGCGGCCGCGCCGCGCGCGTGGTTGCTCGATGAACCCTTTTCGGCCCTCGATCGAGCGAGCCGGATTGCTGTCGGCTTCTTGCTTCGCGAACTCGCGCGTGATGGCGCGACGGTGGTCGTGAGCTGCGACGACGCCGATGCGATGCTCGATGTTGCCGATCGAGTGGTTGTGATGCGACGCGGCAGGGTTGCGCTCGATGGCGCCCCGCAAACGCTGCTCGCTGGCCCTGCATTGCCGGCCACTGGAGCGAGCACCACGGATGCCGCCACGATCGCAGCGGCGGCACAGTTCGACACGCCGTATCCGCTCACGACGCCGGCGCTTCTCGCGCTCGTCGGAAATTCCGAACCGAACCGGCCGACCGCTGACGTCGCCGTGCCCGCCATCGCTGGAGATCGACTCCTGCTTGAACAGGTCGAATTCGCGTACGCCGGTGGCGCGCCGGTGCTGCGGCAGACCTCGCTTCGCATCGGCGCCGGTGCAGCGGTGGGACTCTTCGGGCAGAATGGCGCAGGCAAATCGACACTACTCCGACTCGCGATGGCGCTGGAGCAACCGAGCGCCGGCAAGGTCGAGACGCTGGGCGAGAATACCCGCGGCCGGGGGCCAGAAGATCTGGCGCCACGAGTCGGCTTCCTCTTCCAGCAGCCAGAGCGCCAACTCTTTGCTTCGTCGGTCCGGGCCGAGTGTGCCGTGGCACCGACCCTCGCGGGATGGGATGCCGCCCGGATTCGCGCCGCGACCGACGCGGTGCTCGCCGAGCTCGAACTCCTCGACGTGGCGGCGGAACACCCCTACGACCTGCCGCTCCCCCGTCGCCGGCTGGTGGCGCTCGCGTCAATCCTGGTGACCGATCCGATACTCCTCTTGCTGGACGAGCCGACGGCCGGTCTCGATGGCGCGACTCGCGGCCGGGTGACAGCCGCAGTGCGGAGCCGGGTGGCACGAGGGGGGGCCGTCCTGGCCATCACCCACGACGCGACTTTCGCTCACGAGGCGCTCGACCGCGGCCTCCACCTCGAGCAGGGGGCGATCACCTTCGATGGCCCGGTCCGCGATCTGTTGAATGACCGCGACCTGACCCGGCCGGCGGCGCTCGCAGTCGCCCTCCAGCTGGGGCTGCCGATCGGTGCGGATCGGCGTAAATCAATCGTCAGCGTACTTACCTCAGCCCGGCGGATGTAGACTTCCAGTATGCCCGTCCCACTGACCGCACTCTTCGCATCGGCTCTGCATCAGGTCCGCGCCTCGGATGGCGATGCTGCCGCGATGGATCGCGCGCTGTCGCTGCTGGCCCGCGCCGCCGGTGGGACGCCGGTGACGTTCGAGGTGATGGGCGACCGCTTCATGGTCAACGATATGCCGGTCTCGATGGAGGCCCCGGGTGTGGTGCAGGTGGTCGAAACGTTCCGAGGCCACGATACCGCCCGGCTCTCGCTTCCGGGCGGGCTCGAGCCCCGGCACTGGCGCGAAGTCGCCGAGATCTTTGCCTCCGCCGCCGGGCTCTTCCCCGGACCGCTCCACCTCATCGAGGCGCTCCACGCCGCCATTCCTGGCGCCGAGATTGTGTCGGCCGGCCTTCGGGGCGGGGTGATCGATTCGAGCAGCGGTGACCAGATCACCGATCTCTTCGCCGCGATGTCCGCGCCTGGCGTGAATCTGGGTGGCGACGACCTGATGGGCGGGAGCGGCGATCGCGGGGAGCTTTCTCAGCGACTCGATCCGCTGCTCGCCGAAGGGCGCGCCGCCTCCGACGCCCACGACTACGAACGGCTCGCCGCCGCGCTGATCGACCTGCACGCGCTCGAACATTCGTGTGACGATGCGCATCGCTCCATCATTGTGCGCGAGCGGCGTCGGATGGTCTCAGGCGATGATCTCGAGACGATGGTGCGGATGCTGCCACGCGTCGGCGCCGACTCGATGGTGGCGCGGGCGATCATCAGCGCGGGTCGCGACGGTGTGGAAGCGATCATCGAAGTACTGAACAGCGCCGAAGGACGTCCCGAGCGCCGCGCCTACATCGAGGCGCTCGCCGCAGCCCCGCACGCCGAGGAGCAGATCCTCAAGGCCCTCGGCAGCCATCGCCCCGACCTCGTGGCGGCGGTCGCCGAAGCCGCAGCGCGCCGCCATATGGTGACGGCGGTCCCTGCGCTCGGTCATCTGCTCAAGCACAACGATGCCAACGTGCGCACCGCCGCCTACCACGCGCTCGAGCGCATCGGCACGCACGAGGCGTTCGAGGCGCTCCACGGCCGGGGCCGTTAACTAGCGCGGCACGAAGTCAGTGCTGCTGTCGATCCGCCGGGCAAACGCCGCGAGCAGTTTCGCGGCGTTCGTCACATCTTCCAGCGCCACCAGTTCGTTCGGCGAATGCATGTAACGCAGCGGCACCGAGACCAGACCGGTGGCAACGCCGTGATGCGCCGTGAAGATGGCGTCGGCGTCGGTGCCGGTGTATTTGGCCGCGCCCTGAATGGTGTAGGGGATCTGTTCTTCTTCCGCAGTCGCCAGCAGCAACTCGAACACCACTTCGTTCACCGCCGCGCCGCGCGCGAGCACCGGCCCGCCACCAAGCTTCACGTCACCGTGCCGCTTCTTCTCGATCCCGGGAGAATCAGTGGCGTGGGTGACATCGACCACGATCGCCGCGCGCGCCTCGAGCGACGTCGCCGACGTGCGGGCACCACCGCCGGTGTAGGCGATCTCCTCCTGGGTGGTGGCGACAGCGGTGACCGGGAGCTTCGGGCGATCGGCCGCGAGCAGGCGCAGCGCCTCGAGCACCACGAACGCTCCGATCCGGTTGTCGAGCGAGCGTGAGACGACGCGATCATTGGGGAGGCGTGTCACCGTCGCGCCGAGCACGCCGGCGGTGCCGATCCCGACATGGCTCAGCGCCTCCGCCCGGCTCTTCGCGCCGATGTCGATCCAGAGATCGTGCGGCTTCGAGAGCTTGTCGCGGTCGGCCTGATCCATCAGGTGAATCGCCTGCTTGCCGATCACCCCGGCCACCGCCCCGTTCCGGCCCAGCAGCGACACCCGCTGGCCGACGAAGACCTGCGAATCCCAGCCACCAATCGGCTCGAAGAAGCAGAAGCCGTCGTCATCGATGTGGATGATCATCACGCCGATCTCGTCGATGTGCCCGGCGAACATCAGCCGGGGGCCATCGCGACCGGCGGAGCCGGGAAAGATCGTGGCGAAGGAGTTGCCGCTGACATCGGCAGAGACCTCGTCGGCGAAGGCGGCGGCTTCGCGCCAGAGGCGAGCGGGTGCGCGCTCGAAGCCGGACGGGCCGGGGGCATCGAGCAGGCGGCTGAATACGGCGTATTGGTCGGGATGCATGGGGGTAGAAGCTAACAACGGCGCTCCCTTTTACCTTTTGGCCCGATGCCAACACCCGCCTCGCCCCTGCGCACTACGCTCGCGTCGATCTGGACCTGGTCGATGCTCGGCCTTTCCATCGCCGTGCTCTTCCCGGTGGTCTCCCTCTTCCGGATCCTGGGGTGGCCGTTCGACCGGGTGAATTACGCCGGCGGCAGGATCTTTCGCTGGGTCGGACTCTGGACCACGATGACGACGCCGCGCTGGAAATTCTCGGTGCGCGGAGCACCACCCGCCGACCCGCGACGGCCGTACGTCGTGGTGGCCAATCACGAATCGTTCTCCGACATCCTGCTGCTCTGTCATCTCCCGTGGGAGATGAAGTGGCTCAGCAAGATCGAGATCATGAAGATCCCGGTGCTCGGCTGGGTGATGTGGATGGCCAACGACATTCCGGTCAAGCGCGGGCGGGCATCGAGCATTCGTGACGCGATGGCCGCGTGTCGCGAGCGACTCGCGCAGCGTTGTTCGGTAATGATGTTCCCCGAAGGGACTCGCTCCCTCGACGACAACCTGCTGCCGTTCAAGGACGGCGCCTTCCGCCTCGCGATCGATGCCGGCCTGCCGATCCTGCCGCTCGCTATTCACGGCACGCGCGACGCGATCGCCAAGCACGACTGGCGCATCAATCCGGCGGTGGCGGTGGTGGAGATCCTGGAGCCGATCGAGAGTGCGGGGAAGACCACCGCAGTGCTGCGGGAAGAGGCGCGCGCGCGGATCGAAGCTGCGCGCAACGCCTTGCGAATCGAGATGAAGGGCTAGCCGCGCCGGGCCTCGCGCAGCGCCCGCATGCTGGGCACCAGCACCGCCAGCGTCGCCAGTACCCAGAAGAGCCCCAGCGTCAGGCGTCCGTTGCTGGTATGAGCCAACGGGGTCAGGAAGTAGACTGCGAGACCGAACGCGTCCACCAGCAGGACGCCGAGCACCATCCGCACCATCGCCGCCTTCATCAGCGACAGCCGGTCACCACTCATCGAACAGCGTACCGCTTGGCGTGACCGGTCGCGTCAAACGAGTAGATCGTGTACGGCTCCTTCCCCATATCCATTCCCGGCGACGCGCCCGGCATACCCGGCGCCGCGAGTCCCTTCACGCCAGCGGGCTTTTCCGCGAGCAGCTTCTTCACCAGGTCGGCGGGGACGTGGCCCTCGATCACATAGCCGTTGATGAATGCCGTGTGGCACGACTGCAGTTCGGCCGTGACACCATTCGCGCGCTTGAGCCTGGTGAACTCATCCTGGTTCTCCACCGTGACGGTGAAGCCGGCCTTCTGCATGTAGGTCACCCAGGCAGCGCAGCAACCACACGAGGCCGACTTCACCACGCGGAGGTTGAGCGGGGCGGGCGCGGGGCCGCGATGCCAGGCTGCGAGTGAGGTGGCGCCGGCGACGAGGAGCAGGGCGGTGAAGAGGAAGCGGAGTCTGCGGATCACGGGAAGCTCGGGAAAGGAGACGTAGGGAAGATAAGCGAGGGACTCGTTGGTGGTGCCGCCCTTGGGCGGCACGGGTATCAGATTCGAACCAGACTCTGCTGGTCGGTAATACCGGTGCCGCGCAAGCGCGGCACCAGCGGTCTCAGACCTGGCCTCCGCTCACCGTTCAAGCTCCCCGGAACGCGAAATACACCGCACCGACCAGGCAGGCCCCGGCATACAGATGATCCAGCTTGAACTGCTGCTTCATGAAGAGAATCGCAAACGGCACGAAAACCACCAGAGTGATCACCTCCTGCATCACCTTGAGCTGCGGCAGGGAGAGCGCCGTGAAGCCGATCCGGTTCGCGGGCACCTGCAGCATGTACTCGAAGAGGGCGATCCCCCAGCTCACCAGCACCGCGATGTACCAGGGCTTGCTGCTGAGCGACTTGAGATGGCCGTACCAGGCGAACGTCATGAAGAGGTTCGAGCCGATCAGCAGGATGATGGTGCGGAGGATGACGCCGGAATAGGGATTTTCGAGGGGCATGGGGATGGTCGCGATAAGAGGAGGCCCACCGGTGGTGCCGCCCTTGGGCGGCACCGGTCTTCGCGAAGCAGCGAAGCTCGATCTTACCGAAACGCGAAGCTTCGATCAATCGGTGAGACCCGTGCCGCGCTCGCGCGGCACCACCGAAGCGAAAGGGGCGCCCCGTTTCCGGAACGCCCCCTCCATCATCCATCATCCATCATCCATCAACCTGCCGTATCAGTCCCGGACGAGGATCAGGAACTTCCCCGCATCCCAGAAGGCCGGCGACGAGACGTGGAGATCGCCCTTCACGTGGCCGTCCGAGGTCACCGTGCTCGCGAGCAGCGACGGGCTCTGGCGGGTCACGATCTTGTACTCTTTGAGCGGCTCCGGCACCGTCAGCACGGTGTCCTTGCGACGATCGAGGCGCTGGAAGAGTTCCGGCTTCAGGTCGCGAGCTGCCGCGACAGTCTTGCCACCAAAGATCAGGAACTTGCTCCCTTCGCTCACCACGATGCCACGCTTGATGAGTTCGTCCTTGGTACCGACCGCGTAGTAGACGACGTTCGACTCATCGATGACGTGGGTCAGCGTGTCCTTGACCGCGACCTTCTCCACCGTCAGCTGATTCGTCTGGGTGGTGAGCGTGTCGACCCGCGACGTCAGCGTCTGGATCTGCACCTTCTGCTCGGTGATCAGCGCTTCCTGCGCCTGCGCCGCCGTCTTCAGGTCCTCGATTGTCTTCGAGAAGTTGTCGAGGTTCGCCATCAGCTTGACGCGCTCGCTGGACAGCCCGCCGATCTTCTTCTTCTGGGCGGCGACCTGCACTTCGGCCGCCTCGAGGCGGGCGATCACTTCGCGGACCTTGCCGAGCAACACGGCGCGCTCTTCGGCCTTGCCGGCGAGCGGACGGTCACCGGTCGAGACCGGCGAGACGCCAAGCGCCTTGACCCGGGCCAGATCGGCGTTGATCTCGGTGACCATCTGGGTCGCGGCGAGGACGTCGGCCACGAGCGAGTCCTTCTGCTCATTGACGCGGCGCTGTTCCAGCACCGTCTCGTCATATCGCTTCTTGCTCACACAACCCGTGAGCGTCCCGGCGATGACCAAAGCCATCATGAACTTGCGCATGAATACATCCTTGGAAGTAGACGTCTTTGGGACGACCTGAGGGGAGAACGATGCACAACTGGCGGCTGGCGGGCCACCCCCCGGCCCCCCAGATTCCGCCTGACCCCACTCCCGGACCGCCAATGCGCCGCCCCGCCACACTGCTCACTTTCCTGCTCCAGGCCACGACTTTCGCGGCTTTGCGGGCGCAGGCCCCGGTCCGATCGGTCACTTTCCTCCACTTCAACGACATCTACGAGATCACCCCGATGGGAGGGGGGGCCTCCGGCGGACTCGCCCGGCTGGCGACCCTCCGGGCCTCCCTCGCCCGGCGCACCCCGGCCCTGATCACCGATCTGGCGGGGGACTTCCTCTCCCCATCGGCGATGGGGCTGGCCCAGGTCGACGGTGCCCGGCTCGCCGGCCGGCAGATGGTCTCGATCCTCAACGCCGTCGGGCTCCAGTGGGCGACCCTCGGCAACCACGAGTTCGACCTCCGGCTCGATGAGTTCCTCGACCGCCTCGGCGAGTCACGGTTCGGGTATGTCGTGAGCAACGTGACCGACTCGACCGGCAAGCTCTTTCCGCACACCCAGCGCCACGCGATCCTCCGCATCAAGAGCCCCGGCGGCCTCGTCCGCATCGGCCTCATCGGGCTGGTGATCGACGACAACAAGCCGGCGTGGACCCGCTTCGAGGATCCGATCGTGGCGGCGAAGCGCGAGGTGGCCTTGATCAAGGACTCCGTCGACGCGATCGTGGCGATCACCCATCTCACGCTCGCGAGCGATCAACGCGTCGTGGAACTCGTCCCCGAGATCGCTCTGCTCCTCGGCGGCCACGAGCACGAGAACTACGAAATCCGCCGCGGCGCCGCCTTCACGCCGATCGTCAAGGCCGACGCCAACGTACGCACCGTCGCGGTGGTCACCCTGACCTTCGCGAAGAAGGGCGCGCGCCCGGCCGCGGCCGTCCGATTCATCCCGCTCGACATGAGCATTGCACTCGACCCGAAGGTGAGTCGCGAAGTGGCGACCTGGGTCGCGCGCTCCGATACGGCCTATATCGCGGCGGGCCTCGATCCGCACGCGCGCGTCACCGTGCTCCCCGAACCGCTCGATGGTCGTGAGGCCACCGTGCGAGTGCGTCAGGCGCCGCTGCCGATGCTGATTGCGGAGGCACTCCGCGCCGAAGTGCCGGGAGCCGAAGTGGGGATCATGAACGGCGGGTCGATCCGGATCGACGATGTGATTCCGGCAGGGCCGCTCACGCAGTACGACGTGATTCGAATCCTCCCCTTCGGGGGCAACGTCGTAGGGACCACGATGACTGGTTCGATGCTCCGCCGGGTGCTCGAACAGGGGGAGGCCAATCGCGGGAGCGGCGGCTATCTCCACCCGGCGGGGGCCGAGCGTCAGGGTGACCATTGGGTCGTCGGCGGGGTCCCTCTCGATCCGACCCGACGTTACCGTGTGGCGACCACCGATTTCCTCGTCACCGGACGCGAGAAGGGGCTCGCCTTTCTCGCCCCTGACAATCCCGAGCTCGGCCCCATCACACCTTTCAGGGACATCCGCAAGGCCCTGATCGATCGCTTCAAGGCGAAGTACGGTTCGTGATCACCCAACGCATTCCTCAGCCGGAGCTCTTCGTGACTCCCCGCCTTCTGCCCCTCGTGCTCGTCGGACTCGCCGCCTGTTCGCCCGCACCGGCGCGCACGCTACCCGGACCAATGGCTGGCATCCCGGTCTCCTCGGCCCCAACGCGCATCACCGCACCGGGCGTTCCTTCGCTCGAAGGGATTCCCCAGGCCGTGCGCGTCGGCTTCACCGTCTATGTCTCGGGGATGGTCCCGGTCGACTCTGCCGGCAACATCATCGGCAGCGGTGACCTCGCTGCGCAGACGCGCCAACTGCTCGTGAACCTCGACGCCGTGGTACGCGCCGCACACGGCGTGCCGGGCGATGTCGTGAAGGTGACGCTCTATCTCAAGGATGCGACGCCCGAAACGATCTCGACCGCGCGCGCGGCACTCCTCGATGGACTCGACAAGCTCACGCCACCGGCGCTCACCGTAGTCGGCGTCGCCGCGTTGCCGGAGCCGTCGATGCGCGTGATGCTCGACGCGACGGCGGTGTTGCGCTCCGAATATCCTGATCGTACCCGCCCGGGCGGGGCGGGGCGTTCGCGGGGGCGGTAGGGGATTCCCGGTGGTGCCGCCCTTGGGCGGCACCGGTTTCCGAAACGAGGGGGGGTTGGAGGTTTGCTCTAAGGTGAGACCGGTGCCGCCCAAGGGCGGCACCACCGGAAACTTCTCGGCTTACTCCGCGGGCTTCTGATAAAGCTCAATCCGGTTCCCTTCCGGATCTGACAGCCAGGCAAAATCTCCGGTCGCGGTTTCCTGCCGCTCATCCACGGTCAATCCCGATTCGCCCAGCTGCTCGATGAAGGCATCGAGATCGGGCACGACCCAGGTGACTTCGACCAGTCGCCGGTCGTGACCGAGCGGATGGTTCGTCTGATGAATGGCGAAGGCAGTGCCCGGCAACTCGACCCACCAGAAATGGCTGTCCGGCTCGCGAGTGAAGTGCAGGCCGAGGTGCTTCTCGTACCAGTGCGCCAATGAGTCGGCGTGATCGGCGAAGAGGACGATGCCACCAATTCCAGCCACGCTCTGCCGTTCCATGCATCAGCTCCGCTGTTGGGAAGATGGGGTGAGGCTCACCAGCCGCGCGCTGTGCGCAGCGTGGTGATGTGTGCCACGTGGTGTCGACAGTGCCACGCATACAGGCCGAGCGTCTGCCAGAGGGTGTTCGTCGTTCCGGTCTCTGGATGATAGAAGGTACGATCAAACTGGGCCGGTGTCATCGCCACCATCATTGCCGACCAGCGCGCGTGCAATCCGTCGAGCAGCTGCAGCGAGGGTGCGACCGGCAACGCGCGGGCCTCAGGCAGCTCGGCCCAGAGGGCTTCGATATACGGCTTGATGGTGGGCTGATCTTCGGTGAGAGCGAGCTTGAAGCGGCAGTAGGCGTTGAGGTGCGAGTCGGCGACATGATGCACCAGCTGCCGGACGGTCCAGCCCCCGTCACGATACGGGGTGTCGAGCTGGGCATCGTCGAGGTTCCAGATCGCCGAGCGGAGGAGGTCGGGGAAGTCCTCGATCTGGCGGAACCACTCGGAGCGAAGCGCATCATCGGGGGCGGTGGCGGGAGCCTGGTACTTGCCGATGGGATAGCGCGGGTCTGTCGTCATCGTTGTTGTCCTGGGAGTCAGGTGATCCGGTATTTGGCTCCCGACCAGATCGCGTCGATGGCGATCAGGGAGAGCCGGGTGATCTCATCACGTTCGGTAGACTCCCAACCGATGTCGCGATTGAGGGTGCTGACGTGGCCGGGTCGCTTCTTCGGGAACGCGACCCAGAGGGCGCCCCCGCTGACGCCCGCCTTGATCGCTGCCGGCAGCCGCTTGGCCAGCTTCGCGGCGCTGTCGGCGTAGAGCACCACGACATCGAAGCCGCCCTTCCCCGCCTCGGTCGCGAGCGTCGTCCCCTTCGGCAACTTCTTGTAAGTCGCCATCGCTTCGGCGTCAGCATCCAGCACCAGGAGGCGCTGACCCGGCTTGATCTTCATCTTGTCGACGGTTGGCGCGGTGGAGATGGTATTGCTGAGCGAGGGGCGATCGCTCGCGAGCATTGCCAGCGTCTTCGCCAGACGCCGCTCGCGAGTCTCCGGTTTCTTCGCCTCGACGAGGGCCTGGATGTGTTCCTTGCGATGGGTGTAGGCGAGGGCATCGAACACCGCCTTCGCATTCGCATCGCGGGCGAGGGCGGCTTTCAGGTCGGGAGGGACGACGAGGGTGGGGCGCGTCTCTTTCTTGAGCAACGGCGGATCCCTCCGAAGAGAATCGTTGGGCGGCGGGACTACCGCTTCAGGCGGTAGACCCGGACGTATTCGACATCGTTTTCATCGCGAATGACGCCGACCACCCGATCGGCAGTGATCTGATGCAACTCGAACCGGCGGGGCAAGGTGATCGCCCCGAGCCACCGCCCTTCCGCGTCGAGCACGGTCCAGCGCGGCGGGATCGAATCGCGCATGATCGGGCCGACATCGTCCCGCAGCCAGATTGCACCGGTCGCGTCGACCACCATCTGATAGGTCGCTGGAAGTGTGGCAGGGACACCGATCTCACTATAGAGTCGACGCAACTCGTTCGCGAAATCAGGCGGGAGCTGCCGCAGTTGCTCGCCCTGCTGGAAACCGAGTGCAGCAAGATCCGATTGCGGAATCAGCCGCCGGGCCCGATCAACGCGATAGCTCGAGACCATGCGGCCGATCGAATCGTAGACCATCACCCCGTCGATGTTGCCGGTCCCGACCAGCGTACTGGTGCCGCGGGTCGCAATCACCGTGCGGTTGCCGAACGGGCGCTCGATGATCGAGACGAACTTCTTCGAGATCACCGCCAGGGCCTCACTCCCCGGCACGGTGACAATCGGCGCTCCGATGGTACCGAGCGCACTCGCCCGGCGCAACGGAATCGTATCGCGGCGCCAGCCCGATTTGTCGCCGGTGGCCGCGCCCGAGCGACCCGAGAGGAGCAGCGTGCCGTCGCCGAAGATGCCAGCAGGGACAAAGCCGAATCGAGTCGCGGCGCTGGTGTCGCGACGCGCTAGTGCAAAACGACGGACGACCTTGCCATCGGGGCTGATCAGCGTCGCCCGATCGAGCTGGGCATCCCAGATCAGGAGCGAATCACTCGAGGTGCCGACGAGGTGCACACTGCGGAATTCACCTGGTCCACTCCCTGCGCGGCCGGTGCGGCCGACCTCGACGCCGCGCTTGTCGAAGAAGAGCACGCTCTTCTCGCCGCCGCTCGCGACCGCAATACCGCCATTCGAGAGCAACCGCACGCCGTTGACTTCCACCAGCAGCACGTGGTTCGGGCCGGTCGCCTCGCCGATCGAGAGCACGGCACTCGTGTCGAGCTGCCACTCGGCCTTGTCGCCCCACGCCGGCGATGTCGAGGTCACGATGCGCACGCCGGCGGAATCGGTGACGGTATTGCTCACCGGCTTCTTCTCGCCGCTGCAGGCCGAGACGAGGAGTGCGACTGCGAACAGCGAATGACGCATCAGAGCGAGACCTGGATGCCGGAGGTGAAGAGTCGGTCGGTGCTGAGGAAGCCGGGCTCCGGCAGACCGTCGTAGCGCACGACATAGGAGAGTCGCACCGAGACCTGCTTCGTGAGCGGTGCCGTCATCAGCGACTCGGTGTTGATACGCAGGTCGGCGCTCTGCCGGAAATTCGGCAGCAGCTCCACGACTTGCGACACCATGGCGCGATTGCTGAGCTGATGCGAATAGGCGCTCGCCGCCCGGCCACCGAGGAAGTCGAGGTCCCGGGTCTTGCCGGCGATGCCGCGCTGTGAGGTGAGCGAGATGCCGCCTTCGATCGAGAACTTGTCCTTGGTGCTCTTCACCAGCTGCGCCGTGACACCCACCGTGTTGCCGATACGGGAATTGAGGCCGGCGAACACGTTGCGTTCGTAGTTCACCGAGGCGTAGACGCCGAAGGTCGGCTGGAAGGCGAGGTCGGCGCGCAGCCCGGCGCGCCAGAGGGACGTCACCACGAGGCCCTTGCTGCGCCCGTGGACGACAGCAAAGCTCTGCGAAATGGTGACCTGGCCGCTCTTCACGCTGATCCGGTCGCCAACGTTGAGGGTCTGCACCGAGGAATTGCCCGCCGTGCTCACGTAGCCCAGATCGGTCAGGAACTTGATGACCGGTGGCGTGGCCGGCTTGACCGCCGCTGTGTCGTCAGGCGTGGCGGTCAGGAGTGGCAGCAAGGCGAGCAACAGCATCGGTGGCCTCCCGGGCATCAGGACCTCCCGGGGATATGCCCCGGAAGGACCCAAGGTAATCAAACGTCGGGGTCGCCCAGGCCCAGGAGCCGCTCCGTCGCGTCGGCCGGGAGCTGTTCCACGTCGCGGAGCTGCTTCTGCATCGCCCGGGTCCGGACATCGGTCAGGTCGAGGGTGGTCCGGGCGGTCTCGAGCTGCTTCTTGACCCGGTCGAGCACATCACCGAAGCGGCCAAACTCGGTCTTCACCGCGCCGAGCAGGCGCCACACTTCGCTCGCGCGTTCCTCGATCGCCAGCGTCCTGAACCCCATCCGCAGCGACGAGAGCAGTGCCGCGAGGGTCGTCGGCCCCGCCGGCACTACCCGACATTCGCGCTGCAGCTGATCGGTGAGCCCCGGCATCCGCAGCACTTCGGCGTAGAGCCCTTCGGTGGGAAGAAAGAGAATCGCGAAATCGGTCGTGCGCGGCGGATCGAGATACTTGGTTCCGATATCCTTGCCCGCGACCATCACGGCGCGACTGAGTGCCGCCTGCGCCAGTTGCGTCGCGTCCGCATCACCCTTCTCGGCCGACTCCACCAGCCGCAGATAATCTTCCTGCGGAAACTTCGCGTCGAGTGGCAGCCAGACCGGCGCGCCACCGCTCGGCCCCGGCAACTTCACCGCGAACTCGACCAGATCGTTGGAACCCTCGCGGGTCTTGACGTTGCGGGCGTACTGGTCGGGCGTCAGCACCTGCTCGAGAATCGCGCCGAGCTGCACCTCGCCCCAGTTGCCGCGCGTTTTCACATTGCCGAGCACGCGCTTGAGTTCACCGACGCCGGTCGCAAGTGACTGCATCTCGCCGAGGCCGCGGTGGACGGCTTCGAGTCGATCACTCACCTGCTTGAATGATTCGCCGAGGCGCTGTTCGAGGGTGGCCTGCAACTTTTCGTCGACGGTAGCGCGAATGGTGTCGAGTTGTTTCGACATCTCGTCGCGGAAGTGGCGCTGCTGTTCGGCCTGTTCGGTGCGGGCGGCGCGGAGTTCGTCACGCAATGCGCGCTCGAGCGTCGCGCCGTCGGCGGGCCGCAGGCGCCAGAGCACCACCAGCAGCAACACGATCGCCACGCCGAGAAGCGCGGCGAGAAGCATCGTCTCAGTGCTCACGCACGAAGGTGATGAAGTCGGTGCCGATCGGCAAACCCTCTCCCAGCCGCACGCCGCGAATCACCTGACCACGGTGATGCATGCCGTGCATGCAGACGTGATGCAGGATCTCGTCGACGGTGTTGGTCCAGGTCTCGCCGCGGAGGTTGGTGTAGGTCAGCGATCGCGCGCGGCCGGCCTCATCGAGTGGAATCGATTTGAGCGAGGCGTGAATGCTCGCGGCAACTTCGCGGCAGGTCGCGAGATCGAATTCCGGGAAAACCGGGATGTCACTCGGGATCCCGGTGATTCTCGCAATCCAGATCGCCTCGGCGCCGAGGACGTGCGAATAGATCTTGAGCAGGGCGGGGTCGGGCGCAGGCAGGGTCGCGAGCGAATCGGCGACGCGCGTGTCGGCCCAGATCAGATGATCGATGAGGCGAGAGAGCATGGAGCAAAGATAGGATGATGGATGGTGGATGATGGATGACAGATGGGTGATGGGTGATGGGTGATTCCAAGGTGTCACCCTGAGCGAAGCGAGGGGGCGGAGTTCCGGCTTCCTCGACTCCGCCCGCTCCGCGGGCTCCCCCGCAAGAGCGGCGGGTCAGGCTGCTCAGGATAACAACCCCCAGCTACGGCGCCGGCACCGGCACCCCGACGCCGCGGAAGTACGCCCAGGAACAGACGGTAGAGCCGCTGACGTGGGAAGAGCATATCGCGGCGCTGCCCTGAGTCAGGATATGATCGAAGCCGGTGAGACCGGCGCCGTATTCCGGATCAGCAATGACCATGTTGTCGAAGGGCCCCCAGCTCGCGATCCGGCCGTCCATCGTCAGGAATTGGCCGGCGTAGCCCGCATTTCCCGCGACCTCACGAAGGAGCGGATTACCGGCGACGAGTCGCGGATCCAGTGGATTCTGTCCCAAAGTAGGCCACGACATCCCTGACAGGGAAATCATGGCGGCGCCCCAGCATTCCATCTGGTTGGTCAGCGGGCGAATGCCGCACACGCCGGTGCTGACGGGTATCACTTCGCGATAACTGCGCCCCTGTGCCACGGCCGTCGGGATGGTGATCAGCTTGCCATCGGCAACGCCAAGATCTGGCCCCGGACCGCGACCCCAGCACCAGGCGCCGCCACCGAGGTCCACTCCGCACACCCGATCTTCCGACACGACCAGAGTGCTGAAGCGGACGCTTCCAACCACCGGTGCGAAGGTCGTCCTGGAGATCGTAGTGCCATCGCCGAGCTGACCGGCATTGTTTTGACCGCGACACCACGCCTGCCCGGTCGGATCGAGACCGCAGAACGTCGAGAGCGCCGGACCGGTTCCGATTCCGCTGGCGGTGATCGCGACAAAGGGCACCGGCGTCGCCACCGGCTCCATCGTGACCACGCCGGCGGTATTGCCGAGGGCGGCACAATACAATTGATGCGCCACAGTGATGCCGCAGACGTCGACATTGCGCCACTCACCGCTCCCCGACAGTTGCACGAAACGTTCGGGCCCTGCTGCGGGCACTGGTCGCATTAAAGCGGGGATGGTGGTCGGGGCGTAGTCGCGCGATGGCCAATAGGGCTTCCAGCAATACATCCGACCCGCGACATCGAGTCCGCACGCGCGCGAGCTACCGAACGCCACGGAGGTCGCCGTGAACGAAGTGACCGGGACCGAGACCGTGAGCGCCGCACCTCCTGCCGACACGTCCACTCGTTGCGTGCCGCTCTCCCATCCTGGCGCGTAGCGCACGCGAGCGATGCCATTCTCATCGGAGATGGTGATCGAGTTCGATGTCCATCCCGGATGGAGCGCCGTCCACGACCTGCTCTCCGGGATTGGTCGATCAGATTCGAGCTGCGCCGATTCACTCTGCGCGCGCCAGTCTACTGCGGCACCAACGATTGGACGACCACCCGCATCGGTGACCTTCACGGTGAGTGGCGCATCGAGCAACCACCCCGGCGTGCCGGTCGGAGGGGCGCTCACGAGCGTGAGTTGCGTCGGCTCGGCCGGCCCCGTCGGGACGTCGGGGGTGCAGGCGGCGAGCGCCAGCATCGCTGCGACGAGCAGGGTGCGAGGTACCTGCATCAGTTCGGCACCGGCACCCCGACCCCGCGGTAGTAGACCCACGAGCATACGGTCGAACCAGAGACGTGTGATGAGCAGATCGCACCGGTACCCTGAGTGAGGATCCGGTCGAAGCCGGTGAGGCCAGCACCGTATTCGGGATCTGCACTGATTCCAAGATCGAACGGAACCTGGTCGCCCCAGTTCGCGACCTGACCGGTCGTTGTCAGGAACTGTCCGGAACTGCCCGCACTGCCAGACATTGCACGGAGCAATGGATTGGCGGAGACGAGTCGAGGATTCGTCGGATCCTGGCCGAAACCGCCACCCGAGATTCCGGCGAGCTGGATCACAGCATTACCCCAGCATTCCATCTGATTGGTCAGGGTACGAATACCGCATACACCAAAGCTGACTGGAGTCACTTCGCGATACCCTCGCCCGACTGCGATTGCCGTTGGTACCATCGTCACGTCGCCCGAGGGAAGGCCGATCCCTCGCGCGGGACCGCTTCCCCAGCACCAGGCACCGCCACTGAGGTCCACCCCGCAGGCCCGCTCCTCCGAGGCAACCAGCGTACTGAAACGAACACTGCCGAGCACTGGCGCGAAGTCGGTGCGAGAGACTCGGGTGCCATCGCCGAGTTGCCCTGCATCGTTTCGTCCGCGACACCAGGCTTGCCCGGTGGCGTCGAGTCCGCAGAGCCAGGATTGCCCCGCCAGCGAGCCCACCCCGCTGCCGGTGAGCGCAACAAACGGCACCGGTGTTGCGACCGGTTGCATGGTGATCACGCCACTCGCATCCGCGCTTCCGAGAAACGCGCAGCGAAGCTGATGGTCCGTCGTCAGCCCGCAGACGTCCACATCCCGAAACTGATTGCCGCCCGCGAGTACCAGGTACCGCTCGGAGCCTGCGGTTGGGATGGGCCGCATCGATGCCGGCATCGTCGTCGGGATCAGCTGTCGTTCACGCCAGGCAGGTTGCCAGCAATACATCCGGCCTGCCGGATCGAGCCCGCACGCGCGGGTGCTCCCAAGCGCAACCGAGGTGGCAGAGAATGAGGTGACGGCGACCAAAACCGCCAACGTCGCATCACCCGCCGTTACACTCACTCGCTGCGTGCCGCTCTCCCATCCTGGCGCGTAGCGCACGCGGGCGATACCATTCTCATCGGAGATGGTGGTAGAGCTCGAGGTCCACCCCGGATGGAGCAGCGACCATGGCCGCTCGGGGGGAAGTGGCCGATCAGACTCGAGCTGCCCAGCCCCGCTTTCCGCCTGCCAGGTCACGACAACGCCAGCAGCTGGACGACCACCCGCATCGGTGACCTTCACGGTGAGTGGCGCATCGAGCACCCACCCGGGCGTGCCCGTAGGCGGCGAGCTCACGAGCGTGAGTTGCTCCGGATCAGCCGGTGCCGTCGGGACGTCGGGGGTGCAGGCAGCAATCAGAAGCAGCCAGGGCAGCAGGCGGGGACGGAACATCCGCAGCTCCTCTCTGGGGGAACGGGTGCGGGATCGGCAGGTTCCGAAGAAGCTACCGCAGATTGTCGGGTGTGGTGGAGGACCCAGGGGCGGGGGGGAGGGTCACAATTGAGGAGAAGGGAGGAGGGAGAAGGGAGAAGGGAGGAGGGAGGGACCCCTGCGGAAACCGAATCCCAACGGCATCGCCGAGCCCCGAAACAGCAGCCCGTCTCATCCGATACTCCAGCCATGCCCCGCCAGTATCACATCTACATCCTCGCCGATCAGGGTCGCTGCCTCACCATTGGCGTGACGGCGCAGCTCTATCGCCGCTGGCTCGCGCTGCGGGTCGCCACGGTCTGCGCTGGCTGCCGCCGCTTCCACATCGCCCGCCTCGTCTACGCCGAGACGGCCGCATCGGCCAAGTCGGCGCGGCTGCGCGAGGAGGAGCTCCGCCACTGGGACCGGCGCCGCAAGGAGCGGCTCATCAAGTCGCTCAATCCCGATCGCCTCGACCTCGGCATCGTCTGGGGCTGGCGCACTCGGCCGGTGACGAGGCTGGTGATGGGGGTGGAGGCGGAAACAGAGAGGATCGGGCAGCACTAATGTCGCCCCGGGCCATCGGGCAGGCGGGTGCTTTCACACGCGACGCCTGGGGCCTCCGAAGCCGGATGGGCAGGACCTCCGAGGGAACGCGATGACACGCGCCTACTACGTCTATATCCTCTCGAACCAGGCGCGCTGCTATTACGTCGGGATCACCAACAACATGTATCGAAGGTGGCTACAACACCGCACGGGTGAAGGGAGTGCGTTCTGTCGCGCACACCATTTAACGCGGCTGGTTTACGTCGAGACATGCGGAACCGCCAACGACGCGATCGCGCGCGAGAAGCAGCTGAAGAAGTGGCACCGGCATCGCAAGTTGCGGCTGATTGAATCGATGAATCCAGGCGGGCAGGATCTGGCGGTGCTGTGGGGATGGCGGGATGCGCCGGAATCGAGCGCGGTGGTGTTCGGGGAACGTTAGCGGACCGGCGTTGTTGCGTTTGCTCGAGGGTCCTGCCCATCCGACTGCGGGGGCCCCAGGCGTCGCGTCGCTGAGCTCCCGACTGCCCGCCGGCCCGGGGCGACATCGATGCGTTTGCTCGGCGGTCCTGCCCATCCGACTTCGGAGGCCCCAGGCGTCGCGTCTCCATGCTCCCGCCTGCCCGACGGCCCGGGGCGACAACCTTTGCGGCCAGATCCGCTCGAATGCCCGATGGCCCGGGGCGACAAGGCGCGGCACCACAGGGAGATCAGCGTTCGCCGGTGATCGCGTCGACAACATCGCGCAGCCGGCTCGCGTCCGGCGCAGTGCCCTGCGCGGCACGGGCCGAGCCACCACCACGACCACCCACGGTAACGAGCGCGGCCTTGAGCGCGGCACCAGCATCGATATCGCTGTCGGCCGAAGAGCCCACATACACCGACGGCGGCGGTGAGGTGGTCGCCACGAAAAGCACCTTTCTCATCGACGCGACACTCTGCGCCATCGCACGCAACATCCCGCCCGTCTCGCCTTCGGCCCGGTAGACCACGCGCCGGAGTCCGCTCGCATCGGGCGCCACCGCAGCGATGAGCGCCGCAAGCTTGAGTTGCGCGATGTCGCGCTCGAGCACTTCGATCCGCGCACGCGCTGCCGCGAGTTCTTCCTGACGCTTCGGGACCAGCAGCGGCAACTCCTCCACCGAACAGGAGAGCTGCTGCGCCAGGGTGCGTACCAGTGCCGCACGCGACTTCGCAAATGCCATCGCGCGGTCGCCCGCGAGGAAGCTCACCCGCACGTGGCCACGAATCTTCTCCACATCGGTGAGGAAGATCGGACCGAGGTGCGCCGTGCTGCTCACGTGCGTGCCGCCGCAGGCGCTGCGATCGATCCCTGCAATACTGATGATCCGGATCTCGCCTTCTCGCTCGGACGGCTTCCGCAAGCCCACGGCCGTCGCCGCATCCTCGAACCCCACGCTCACCGGCGCCGCCATCACCACCGCCGCGCCTGCCAACTGTTCGAGCGACTCCAGCTCCTTCTCGCCCGCCTCGGCCGTGTCGAATTCGATGGTTGAATGCGTCGGGCCGAAGTGCACACTCGCAGTAGCCCAGCCGAATTGCACGTCGGCGAGGGCCGAGAGGAGATGCTGCGCGGTGTGCTGCTGCATGTTGTCGAAGCGACGACCACGGTTGATCCGGCCGTGCACCGGCCCGAGCGGAATCGCCGAGTCGAGGACGTGGATGATGTGCGTGTCGGCATCGATGACATCGATCACGTGCGCATGCTTGAGCACACCGGTGTCGTGCGGTTGGCCACCCGAGGTCGGATAGAAGGCAGTCTGATCGAGGATCACGCGGAGCGGATCGCCATCGTAGGCAATCGCGACCGCATCGAAGTGGAGCAGGTCGGCGTCGGTGTAGTAGAGCCGTTTCGTCATCAGGCGATGACCATGTCGCCCACGGCAATGCTTCCGGGCGCACGCATCACGAGGTTCTGGCCGAAAATGGCGCCACGACCGGGAATGGTGCGGAAAGTTGCCAGCGTGCGGAGCGGCTCCTGGCGCGGGTGGCGCGCACCAGTGATCTGATCCGTCGTGAGTACGGTGCAGCGCGCACAGGACTTCACTGCATCGAACGTCATCGCGCCGACCCTCACCTCGCGCCAGTCGTCTTCACCCCACGCGGCCCCACCCTGCACCACGATGTTCGGTCGGAAGCGCGTCATCGGCACCGGTTCGGCGAGCCGCGCGTTGAGATCGGCGAGCGATTCTTCCTGGACGATGAGCGCCTGATAACCATCGGTGAACGCCGTCTGCGCATCGCTGCGCGGCGAATACTCCGGATCGATGAAGCGCTGCGACCCCGCCCCGAACCAGACCAGTCGCAAGGCCGTCCCGGTGACATCAGTGAACCACGCCGCCGCGCGCTCACCCTGATCGTGCGCGCGGAAGGCGCTGTCCCACACCACCACATCGGTCATCCGCCCGGATTGGTCGATCTCGAACGCGAGCGGCTTCGCGTGCGGCGCACGCACCGTAAGGCGATTGCCGTCGAGTTCGGGTTCGATGGTCGCGAGCAACTGCTCCTCGCGCTGGGAGACGAAACGGCCGGTCGCGTCGATGAGCATCAACCGCCGGTCGCCCACGAAGCCGATCTCGTCGAGATCGGCTCCGGCCAGTGCATGGCCGCGGCACCCCTTGATCGGGTAGCGGTGGAGCGAGACTACACGCATCGGCTACTTGGCCGTGGGATCGTTCTGCATGACTCCAAAGATGTTGCCTTCGGTGTCCTTGCCATAGGCCAGCCAGCCAATTCCGGGGATCGCCATCTTCGGCAAGGCGATGGTACCGCCCTGCTTGGTGATTTCGGCCACGGCGTAGTCGCAGGACGGGACGTCCATCGTGAGGACCCAGGCATTCACCGGCTGCCCCTCGACCGGCTCCTCGCCCCGGCGCCCGACCAGCGCGCCATCGATCCCCGGCCCCTCGCCGGTCTGGATCAGGTAGTACTCCCAGGGGCCTTCCCATTTGTTGATGGTCCAGCCAAAGACGTTGCGGTAGAAGGCCGCCGCCCGCTCGGCGTTGGCGACGTGGATTTCGAAGTGGATCGGACGGGGCATGGGTTCTCCGGGAACGGGGGATCATGGTAGGCGCGGCGCTCGCGCCGCGCGGATTTCGGAGACTACGGAAACTTCGAGCGGAAAGCGTCAGTGATTGTCACCCTGAGCGCAGCGAGGGGGCGGAGCATCGTAATAGTTCTGAGCTTCGCCCCCTCACTTCGTTCAGGGTGACAGGCTCAGTTCTTCCCCTTCTGCGCCGCCCAGATCTGCTCCAGCGACGCGCGCGGCCCCCGCCCGACCCAGATCGTGACGCGCTGCTCCTCCTTCACGCGCCACGCATCCTCTATTACTCGCGCGGCGTGGAGTTCTTGAAAGAGCGGTGCGAGTTGCGCGGAATCGCCGCCCGCTATGACGGTGACCGCCCCCGCACGGTTGCCGTGCCCCCAGAACCAGTAGGAGCCGCAGGGGCAGATCGCGGGTGGCAAGCCGTAGCGCGGGCCGTACCAGTCAATCGCGCCAGCTCGGCCGTAGTTGGTCGCCACCAGAGCCGCCGTTGCGCGTTCATTCGGCGGCAAGGAGTCCCAGACATCGACGACGTTGTCAACGAAGTCGTGCCAGCCGAGCATGTCGGCGTAATCCTGCGGCAACGGCGCCACCTCGCCGAGGTTGGTGCGCACGGTCGAGGTAATTCCCGTGCGCGAGGCATACTCGGCCATCGCGACCTTCGGCAAGATCGGCAGGCCGATGGGGATCGCGAGCGAGATGCCGAAAAGCGCGGTCACCGTGGCGGCGGCTGACACCAGCCAGCGGCGCCGCTTGTGTGCGAGAGGCTCGAGCCAGACCGCGCCGGCTGCGGCAAGTGCGGGCCACATCGGGCCCAGGTAGTACGCCTTGCCGTGCAGCACGAGGAGCAGCAGTGTGGTCGTAAGCGCGGCCACCGCCACAATTCGCCACGGCCGCAACTGCGGCGCCCTGAAGAGCGCCACCATTCCTGCGATCCCGAGCCACGTCATCGGACCGTAGAGGAGTTGTTCGCCGAGGAACCCTGCGGCGGTGACCCGCTGCAACTGACTCGCCGCGAGATCATTCATCTGTCCGCGTACCGGCCAGCCGAGCACAATCTGCCCGATGATGGCGGGCGAGCCGATCACCAGCGCGATCAGCGCGGCGAGCCACGGCTCGCGGGTGCGCAGCGCCTTGTTCAGCGGCGTTGCAAGCAACGCCACTACAACCCCCACAGCGAAGAAGCCGATCGAGAACTTCGCGAGCAGGCCGATTCCCCCGAGCACACCGAGCCAGCGCCACCACTTCGGTTGGTTGTCGACGGCGAGGATCGCGAGCAGCAGGTAGCCTACCGTCCAGATCAGTTGATCGAGCACCACCGGCTGGAAGAGCGAGCCCGAGCGCAGCGTGAGCGGCGAGAGCAGCACGGTAAACGCGGCGAGCACGGCCGCACGCTGGGTGCCGCCCATCTGCCGTGCGACTCGGCCGGTCATCAGCACCAGCGCGCCGTGACAGAGCGCGGGAATGAGCCGTAGCGCGAAGAGCGTCGAGCCGAAGAGGAGTCGCTCGAACTGCGACAGAATCGCGATGAGCGGCGGGAAGTCCATCCGGAAGAGCGAGAGATGTCGACCCATCGCGGCATAGAGGAATTCGTCGCGGTGGATTTCGTAGGGGGTGACGAGGTTCACGAGCAGGTGGATCAGGACGGCGACAAGGGCGAGGCCGAGTTCGCCGCCGAGGCGCGAGCGGCGATAGGGGCCGAGGGCCCAGTGGGCCGCGTCGTTCACGAGGACGCGCTGGGAGGTTTTGAGGAGGTCTGGTTGGCTCGTGATGCCTTTCGGGTCGGTCATTACGTATGTCGCCCTGAACGAAGTGAGGGGGCAAGGCTTCGATGCGGTTCCACGTTCCGTCCCCTCGCTGCGCTCAGGGTGACACCGCCCAAATGCTGTCGCCCTGAACGAAGTGAGGGGGCAAGGCTTCGATGCGGTTCCACGTTCCGCCCCCTCGCTGCGCTCAGGATGACACCGCCCAAATGCTGTCGCCCTGAACGAAGTGAGGGGGCAAGGCTTCGCGCCTGTACCAAGTTCCGCCCCCTCGCTGCGCTCAGGGTGACACCGCCCAAATGCTGTCGCCCTGAACGAAGTGAGGGGGCAAGGCTTCGATGTGGTTCCACGTTCCGCCCCCTCGCTGCCCCGCAACTGCAGCGGGGCAGGCTGCTCAGGGTGACAGCCCCGCTACGCTCAGGGTGACAAATCCGAAGTTACCTTTTCACCATGCCAAAATACTTTGCGCTGCTCGCCCTGCTCGCCTCGCCGGCCACAGCCCAGTTCACGCCGCGTCACACGCTGATGCCGGTGCCGGCGTCGGTGACACTCGACACGGTGCGGCTGCCGCTCGACACCACCTTCACGGTGCAGTTCGCCGGTTTCCACGACGCTCGACTCGAGCGCGCGGTGACCCGCGCCGTGGGCCGGCTCGAGGGGCGCCTCGCGAAACCGCTGTCACGAAAGTACGACGGAACCGACCGACGCGCTCGACTGATTCTCACCGTGAAGGGGTCGGGATTCGCCACCCCCGACCTCGAGGAAGACGAGTCGTATTCGCTGAAAGTGGGCTCCGATCAGGCGAGCCTCAGCGCCAATACGGTGGTCGGTGCGATGCGCGGCCTCGAGACGCTCTTGCAGCTGCAGAGCGTCGATGCCGACGGCTTCTACTTCCAGGGCGCTACCATCGAGGATGCCCCGCGCTTCAAGTGGCGCGGCGTGCTCATCGACGCCGCGCGGCACTGGGAACCGGCCGACGTCATCAAGCGCACCCTCGACGGGATGGCGGTGGTGAAGCTCAACGTGCTGCACTGGCACCTCTCCGAAGACCAGGGCTTCCGGGTCGAGAGCAAGCGCTACCCGCGGCTGCAGCAGTTCGGCTCCGACGGCAACTACTACAGCCAGGACGAGATCCGCGACATCGTGGCCTACGCCACCGATCGCGGCATTCGCGTGGTGCCGGAGTTCGACGTGCCGGGCCATACCGGCTCCTGGTTCGTGGGAATGCCGGAACTCGCCAGCGGCAGCGGCCCCTACACCATCGATCGGCGCTGGGGCGTCTTCGCGCCTACGATGGACCCCACCAAGGAAACCACCTACAAGTTCCTCGATGGCTTCATCGACGAGATGGCCACGCTCTTTCCCGACAAGTACTGGCACATCGGCGGCGACGAGGTGGCGCCCAACACCACCGAGTGGAAGACGTCGCCGCACATCCAGGCCTTCATGAAGCTGCACAAGTTCAAGACCACCGATGAACTGCAGACCTACTTCAACCAGCGCCTCATCCCCATCATCACGAAGCACGGCAAGGAAGTGATCGGCTGGGATGAGATTCTCCAGCCCGACCTCCCCAAGAAGGCGGTGATCCAGTCGTGGCGCGGCACCAATTACCTCGTCGATGCGGTGCGGCAGGGTCGGCGCGCCATTCTCTCGGCGCCGTACTATCTCGACCACATCAAGACTTCGGGCGAGATGTATTCTGCCGATCCGCTCCCGCCCAACAGCACCCTCACCGGCGTGCAGAAAAGTGCCAATCCGTACTCGATCCCAAGCGATATGCCCGCGGAGCAACAGGCGCTGGTCCTCGGTGGCGAAGCGGCGATGTGGGGTGAATACATCTCGTCGGAGACCATCGACTCGCGGCTCTGGCCGCGACTCGGTGCCCTCGCCGAGCGCTTCTGGTCGTCGCAACAGGTGCGCGATGTGCCCGATATGTATCGCCGGCTCGAGGTGACGTCGCTGCGGATCGCCGAAGTCGGACCGACGCACGAGGAGCACACCGCGCGGATGATTCGCCACTTCGCCACTGGCGATGCCGCCGCGCTCTACACTTCGCTGCTCGAGTACGCCCGCCCGCGCGGCTTCGGTGGTCGCGGCAGCAATCAGCTCACGCCGTACACCCGGCTCATCGATGCGGCACGACCCGATCCGTGGAATGACTGGCGGATGTACGAGCTGGCGAAGAAGGTCACCCGGGGCGATACCCTCGCCGCGGCGGAGCTGGGTGCGAAGTTCGCTGAAATGCAGAGCTTCCAGGCCCGGCTCGCTGATCCGTCGATCTGGAGTCCGATGGTCGCCGATGCGGTGCCCGTGGCTGGCGCGATCCACGAACTCGGTCGGCTCGGTTCCGAAGCGCTGGACTATCTCCGCAAGGGGAGCGGCTACCCGTCGACCTGGCGAAAGAGCGCCGACTCGACCCTGAACACCATCATGCTCCCGCTCAACAAGCCGTTCGGCCTGCTGCGCCCCATCGGAATCACGACCGTGCTCTGGCTGCTCGAGGCCCAACAACCAATCCCCTGACGCCGAGCATACCCCGGGCCCCTTACCTCACCTCCAGAGGGGCCCTACTTTTCTTCCTTCCGCAGCCGTTTTCCCTGCATTCCCAGAGGCCCTTCGATGTTTCGACGCGCGCTGACCAGCGTCGTCGCGTCCGCCCTTCCCGCCGCGCTGATCATCGCGTGTGGTGGGAACAGCCAGCGCGCCGCCCTCCCGCCCGAGCCCACCGGCCCGAATACCATCACGTCAGAGGAACGCCGCGACGGCTGGAAACTCCTCTTCGACGGCAACTCGACGACGGGGTGGCATAGCTACAAGCAGGCCACGGCCGTCGGCTGGGCCGCCCAGAACGGTGAGCTCTACCACACCACCGGTGGCGCCGACCTGGTGAGCGATCAGCAGTATGACTCGTTCGAGCTGCAGCTCGACTGGAAGGTCGCCACCGGCGGCAACAGCGGGATCTTCTGGTGGGCCAACGAAGGCACCGCCGAGATCTACGAGAACGCGCCCGAGATGCAGATCCTCGACAACACCGGTCACCCCGACGGCAAGTCGCCGATGACCGCGGCCGGCTCGCTCTACGGTCTCTACCCGACGCAGATCGCCCTCGCCAAGCCGGTCGGCGAATGGAACCACGCCCGGCTCATCGTGAAGGGGAGCAAGGTCGAGCAGTGGCTCAACGGCGTGAAGGTGGTGACCGCTGACTTCGACTCGAAGGAGATGAAGGACAAGATCGCGAGCACCAAGTTCAAGGCGTGGCCCACCTTCGGGAAGTCGCGTCGCGGGCACATCGGCCTGCAGTTCCACGGCACGCCGATCTGGTTCCGCAATATCGTGATCAAGGAATACGTGCGATGAGCGCGCGCCTCCGGCTCCAGGTGATGATGTTCCTGCAGTACTTCATCTGGGGCTCCTGGGCCGTGACCCTCGGCACCTACCTCGGCACCACGCTGAAGTTCGAAGGGGCCCAGATCGGGCTCATCTACGGCACCACCGCCATCGCCGCGATCGTCTCGCCCTTCTTCATGGGCACCGTCGCCGATCGCTTCCTCCCCACCGAAAAGATGCTCGCCGCGCTGCACCTCGTGGGTGCGGCACTGCTCTACTACGTGTCGCTGCAGACGACGTTTGCGACGATGTACGTGGGAATGCTCCTCTACGCGCTCTGCTACATGCCGACGCTCGCGCTCACCAACTCGCTGTCGATGAGCCACCTGAAGGACGCTGCCGCCGAATTCGGTTCGATCCGCGTCCTCGGCACCCTCGGCTGGATCGCGGTTGGCCTGCTGCTCGGCAAGCTCGCCGTCGATGCGACCGCGACGCCACTGCTGATTGCCGCCGGTGCCTCCGCTGTGCTCGGTGTCTTCTCGTTCGTGCTGCCGCACACGCCGCCGCCCGCCAAGGGGAAGCCGTTCTCGTGGCGTGACGCGGTCGGTGTCGATGCGCTGGCACTCCTGAAAGACAGCTCGTTCACCGTCTTCATGATCGGCTCCTTCCTGCTCTGCATCCCGCTCCAGTTCTACTACGCCTTCGCGAACCTCTTCCTCAACGAGGTGGGCGTCGCGAATGCTGCGGGCAAGATGACGATGGGGCAGATGTCGGAAGTCGCCTTCATGCTCGCGATCGGCGTGCTGCTGCGGAAGTTCGGCATCCGGATCATTCTGCTCGTCGCAATGCTCGCATGGGCCGCACGGTACTTCCTGTTCAGCATGGGCGACGCCACCAACGGCGTCTGGATGCTCTACATCGGCCTGCTGCTGCACGGCGTCTGCTATGACTTCTTCTTCGTCTCAGGCCAGATCTATGTCGATCAACAGGCCGGCCCGAAGATTCGCGCGGCCGCGCAGGGCTTCATCGCGCTGGTGACGCTCGGCTTCGGCAACTTCGCCGGCTCGTGGCTCAGCGGGATGATCGTCGATGCGCACAAGACGCCAACCGGTCACGACTGGACTGCGATCTGGCGGGTGCCGGCGATCGGGGCGTTGGTGATCTTTGCGATCTTTGCGTTGCTCTTTAAGCCGAAGCAGACAGCAGTGGCAGGATGACAGATGACAGATGACTGATGACGGATACTGCTCGGTGGTGCTGTCACCCTGAGCGAAGCGGCCATCAGGCCGCGCAGTCGAAGGGCCTCTCAACTCGGCAAGGGGTCCTTCGACTTCGCCCGCTTCGCGGGCTTCGCTCAGGATGACAATTCGCAGCAGTAACTATCTACCATCCACCATCTGTCATCTGTCATCTGTCATCCGTCATCCATCATCCATCATCTCCGGAGCATTGATGCCGACACGCAGAGATTTCGTAAAATCCTCCGCCGCCTCCGCTGCCGCATTCACCATCGTGCCACGCCACGTGCTCGGCGGGCCGGGGTTTACCGCGCCGAGTGATATGGTGCGCTACGCGGCGATCGGGATCGGCGGCAAGGGCGACCAGGACGTGCAGGGGATCGCCAAGGCCGGTGCGTCGGTCGCGGCGCTCTGCGACGTCGACTGGAAGCAGGGGCGCCGGAACTTCGCGCGCTTCCCCGACGCGAAGCGCTTCAAGGATTACCGCGAGATGCTCGACAAGATGGGAAGCGAGATCGACGCGGTGAGCGTGACCATCCCCGACCACGGCCACGCGGCCGCGGTGATGGCGGCGCTGCGGCTCAACAAGCATGTCTTCTGCCAGAAGCCGCTGACGCGCACGCTGGGCGAGACGCGCGCGATCATGGCCGAAGCGAAGAAGCGGAACCTGATGACCCAGATGGGGAACCAGGGCCACGCCGGGATCGGGACGCGGATGCTGCGCGAGTGGTATGAGGCCGGCGCCATCGGCGAGATCAAGGAAGTGCACTACTGGACCAACCGGCCGATCTGGCCGCAGGGCTTCAACCCCGATCAGCTCGCCTACAACGTCCCGCCGACGCTGGACTGGAATCTCTGGCTCGGCCCCTCGGGTGATCGGCCGTATTCGCCGCTGATCGCGCCGTTCAACTGGCGCGGCTACTGGGATTACGGCACCGGCGCGCTCGGCGACATCGCCTGCCACGCGATGGACGCGGCGTTCTGGACTTTCGACCTGCGCAACCCGACCAAGATTTCGCCCGACAGCACCGCCCTCTTCGAAGAGACGGCGCCGAAGAGCTCGCGGATCGACTACGAGTTCCCGGCGACCGCGTCACGGCCGGCCATCAAGGTGTCGTGGCGCGACGGCGGAATGTGGCCGCCGAAGCCGGCGCAGCTCACCGAGGCCGATACCTGGCCGATGGGCGCCGACGGCGGGCAGATGTGGGTCGGCAAGGATGGCGCGATGGTCGCCGACATCTACGGCGACAACCCGCGGCTCCTCGACGCGAAGAAGATGGATCAGTTCACCAGGACCCCCGCGCCGATCAAGTACCCGCGTTCGGCCGGTGTCTATGCCGAATGGATCAACGCGATCACCAACAAGGGCCCGCAGCCGATGTCGAACTTCGCGGGTCACTCGGGGCCGCTGACCGAGATGGTGCTCTACGGCTGCGTCGCGGTGCGGGCCGGGCGGATTCTCGAGCTCGGGCCGGATGGGATGATCAAGACCGAGCTGCCGAAGGAGTGGGTCTCGCCGACTTATCGGAGCGGCTTCTCGCTCTAGCGACCGGTGGTGCCGCGCTCGCGCGGCACCGGTATTACCGAATCAGTTGAGCTTGGACTCCCAGTGAAGCGAAGACCGGTGCCGCCCAAGGGCGGCACCACCGACGGAGATCTCGAATTGCTAATCGAAGCCTGCGTCGACACCGTACAGTCCGCGATCAACGCCCAGGCGGGCGGGGCCGACCGGATCGAGCTCTGCGACAATCTCGCCGACGCGGGCACCACCCCCTCCCACGGGACGATGGTCGCGGCGCTCGCCGCGCTCGATATCCCGGTCTTTCCGATCATCCGGCTCCGCGGCGGCGGCTTTGTCTATAGCGCGGCCGAACTCGCGGTGATGCGCCTCGATGTCGTCCACGCTCGCGAGGTGGGCTGCGACGGGGTCGTCGTCGGCGCCCTCACCGACCATGGCGACGTCGACGTCAACGCGGTGATGATCCTCAAGGAGGCCGCGGGGGATTTGCCGATCACATTCCACCGCGCCTTCGATGTCTGCGCCGATCCGGTCATCGCGCTGGAGACGCTCATCGACCTTGGAATCCACCGAATCCTGACCTCGGGGCAGCGGGAGACGGCGTGGCAGGGGCGGGAAATCATCGCCGCGCTGCGGCGGCAGGCCGAGGGGCGGATCGTGATCATGGCCGGCGGGGGGGTGGATGAGAGCAACGCCGGAGACCTGGTGCGCGAGACCGGCGTGAGCGAGATCCATGTGCGCGGGACGATGCCGTGGCGCGAGGTGATGAACTTCCACGAGGAGCCGGTGCCGTTCCGGCGAAATCTGTCGGAGGATGAGACGGTGCGCTTCGTGACGGATCCGGTGCGGATTGGGGCGATCAGGGCG